>NZ_BAAAXZ010000004.1:0-28033 GCF_039535865.1 Streptomyces thioluteus | reverse complement strand
GTACGCCCGTGAACCTCATCGTCGGCATGACCGGCGCATCGGGTGCCATCATCGGCGTGCGCACCCTGCAGGCATTGCGGGCCCTGGACGTGGAGACCCACCTCGTACTCACCCGGTGGGGGCGTGCGCTGGTGGAATACGAGACCGACTACACCGTGCAGGATCTGCGCGGGATGGCCGACCATGTCCACGGGCCCGGAGACCAGGCAGCCGCGATATCCAGCGGGTCCTGTCCGACCGACGGGATGATCATCGCTCCCTGCAGCATGAAGACGCTCGCCGCGATCCGGGCGGGGTACGCCGAAGACCTCGTCGTACGAGCGGCCGATGTCACGCTCAAGGAGCGCAGGAAACTCGTCCTCGTCCCCCGTGAGGCGCCACTGAACGAGATCCACCTGGAGAACATGCTGGCCCTGGCCCGCATGGGCGCCCTGATCCTGCCGCCGATGCCGGCCTTCTACAACCACCCCAGGACCATCGACGACATCGTCATGCACCTCGTGGCCCGCATCCTCGACCACTTCGGCCTCGAACTCCCCTCCGCCTTCCGCTGGAAGGGCGGGCTCAGCAGACCCCAAGTCGAGCTCGCGACGGACCCGGCCGCAGAAGCACACACAGATGCGCACGCGTAGCAGGACACCTATGCCGAGTGCTGCGCCGCCGCCCTGACAGGGAGACGAGTCAGGCGCGGTCGGTGTCTCCCCGAAGCGCCAAGTGGACATGACCAGTGCTCCGGTTCCTGGTACTCGCCGAGGTTCGTAGTCACCCTGGCAGCACCATGCTCCGCGAGCACCGCAGCGGCCACTTGCCGGACCACAGCCGTCACTTCGGCGAGCAGTACCGGATCTCCGTCGCCGAGATTGACAAGGGATGGCGTGTGTTCTCTGAGCGGCAGGGCGTGGGCGTCCCGGTCCCACTGCCCGTGAAAGATCGTGATGATCCTTTTGGAGCGGTCCAGGTCATGCGCGGGCAACACCCCGAGAACGCGCAGGTCGGGGATCACCAGCTCGGCTTCGTCCAGCAGTTCCCGCCGGGTCGCCTCTTCCGGGGTTTCGTTGTCGCTGTCGCGGTTCCCGCCTATGAACGATCACGTTCCTGGGCCGCAGATGTCAGGGATGTTGTCGCGGAGGTGGAGGAGGTACTGCCCCTGGCTGTTGTAGATCAGGGCCACTGTGCCCTCCGGCACCTGGTCCTTTGCCGCCGTGTGGTCCGCCCCCTGCCGTGGCCGGCGGTTTGCCGTACCGCGCACGGATCTCGGCGTCGTACTGCGCGTGCGGCCCCAGGCCCACCGTGGCGCGGCGCTCATCCAGCTGGTCTGGGTCGACGATCGGCCGGGGTCCGAAGCGGCCCTTTGTTGTCGTCGAAGTACTGTGTTCCATACGTCTGCTGTCGCTGCTGGGCGACCTGGCAACGATCGGTCAGGTAGGCGAGATGCCGCGGCAGCACCTCTCCGAAATCGACGGCCGCCGTCAGCAGCTGGAGCACGTGTAGCTGGAACTCCAGGTCCCGGTCGGCGTGCTGGATCAGCAGCCACGCCGCATCTGCGGCCTCCTCCCCGACGAGGGTTTGTCCGGGCCAGCCGTGTTCGGCCACACACGGTCTTGAGCCAAGCGGTGTTGTCCGCGTCGACCGCGCGCATCGCCTCCCGGTCCGACTCGACATCGTCCTCACCGTCACGAACGCCCCCGGGCGTGCTGGTCGATGGCCACGCGCCGTAGGAGTTCGGCGGCGAGCTCGGGGTTGAGCGGATTCGTCATCGTGCCCCCTCCTTCTGTGCGTACATCAGCAGCGCGGCTCAGCTCCTGCGCGGCCAGTCGACGACGAGACGGCTACAGGTCTTGTCGATGGCGAAGCGCGGGTCGGCGGCCGTCAGCTGGTCGCGGGCATCGCCGACGGCCATGCGGAAGCTGGGCTCCGGCGCGTCGTGGCCCCAGCCGCGGTCCCACTCGCTGATCGCGGTGGCGACTTGGCCGGCGAGTTCGGTGGCGCGCGGGCCGTGGCCGATGACACCGATCTGCCAGAACGAGCCCTGCTCGTCTTCACCGAGGATCTGCAAGATGCGGCGCTGGTCGATGGGGAACGTGCTGTAGTCGTCGAGACGGGTGGTGAGGCGGTGGATGATGTCCCAGGTAGTGTCCACGGGCATCCCCTCTTCGCTGTGTGCGTGGATGGTTTCCGGATCACTGCCCTTCGGGGTCGTGTACGCGGGTGAGGACTCCTCTGTCGTCGGGAGCGTAGACGCGCCCGCGATTCTTGGCGATCTTGCGTTCGATCTCGGTTTGCAGGTCGGTGCCGGTCATCTCGGCAAGGGCTGCGAGGTAGAGGAAGACGTCGGCCAGCTCTTCACCGAAGTCGGGGAGGTTCTTGCGCCAAGCGGTGAACGCCTCCCCTACCTCGGCGTTGAGAAGTCCGAACTCCAGTGGAACGTCAGTGGTGTTGAATCCTTTCTCGATCTTGTTGTCCCAGGCGAGTTTCTGGGCTGAGCGGATATCCACGGGTCCTCCGGCGCACAGCGACATAGATGCTGCCGGAGCCTAGCGAGGGGCGTATGACCCTCGTGGGAAGTTCGCGGTCTCTCATCCGGTCGAGATGTTCATGCCGATCACGGTGTCCAGCATGAGGACGGGCGCCTGCGCGGCCAGCCGCTGGAAAACGTCCTGGTAGGCCGTCACCAGCGCCGCTACCAGCATTGTGCGCAGCCGTACGGAGGTAACGTCCCCACGTAGGACTGACCGGCGGTGAGCCGCTGGACGCGGTGCGGGTCCACGTCGTAGCCGACGACGCGATGACCCACCTCTTGCAGCGCGTACGGCCAGTGGAAGCCCTACGTAGCCCTGACCAGCGACAACGATCTGCATGGCAGCTCCTGCTCGATTGCGGTGCTTGAATGGACCGTCGTTCCTGGTCTGGCAAGGAGAAGCGCTGTGCCCCCTGGTGTCTGTCGTGATGCCCGTGTACAACTCGGCAGCCACCCTCGGCGCAGCCGTCCGATCGGTGCTCACGCAGACCCACAGCGACCTGGAGCTGCTGGTCACCGACGACCAGTCCTCCGATGGCTCCATGGATCTGCTCCGCGAGTTCGCCGAGCAGGACGAGCGCGTCCTGCCGGAGTCGGCACCCGAACAGGGCGGTGCGGGCCGGGCCCGCAACCTCGCGATCGAGCGGGCCCGCGGGGACTACATCGCCTTTCTCGACAGTGAACGTCTTTCATCCTGAATAGCCGCAGGTCAGAAGGGCGTGGACGGCTTGGACGATGCGGCTGATGCGGTTGGTGGAGCAGCGTGCCCGGCGGAGGATGCGCCAGGACTTCCGCCGGGCGAAGGCGCGTTCGCCCGGGGCCCGCAGTCTGGCGTGGACACGATTGAACCGCTGGTAGTGGTCGGGGAGTTCGCGGTGCCCGTAGTACGGGGTGCGGACGGTGGCGCCGGCACCTTGGTAGGCGCGGTCGGCCAGGACAAGGATTTCCCTGGTCAGGCAGGCCTGGAGGATCCAGTGGGCCCGGGCGGCGGTCAGATCGTGCGTGCGGCCGGGCAGCGCGCGGGAGAACCACAGCGGGGTCCCGTCCGGGCGCGCGACGACCTGCACGTTCATGCCGTGCTTCCGGTGCTTCTGCGAGTAGTACGGCTCGTCCGCGGCGATCCGGTCGGTCGGGATCAGCGTCCCGTCAACGACGACGAAGTCCCCCTCACCCAGGCCCACCAAAGCCTCGCGCAGGCCCGGGGCCCACGCGGCCAGGACCTCGAGGGTCTCGTCCACGTATCGCCAAGCGGTGGACTCCGATACTCCGAAACCGGCCCCGACCTGCGCGAACGTCTCGTTCTTCCGCAGATGCGCCAGCACCAGCAGGGCCTGCTTGAAACAACCCAGCCTCCGCCACGGCGACTTCAGCTCACGCCTACGGGCATGGATCAGCCACGAGACATACTCGACCAACTCGAAGGGGACGCCGAGCATGGCAGGATACGGAACCAACAGAGCCCCTTGGCGCCGGTGTCGAGTGAGATCAACACCCCAACGACAAGGGGCTCTCCCATGTCACCAACCACCACCTCTGACCTGCCCGTTCCACCCCGCAGGACAGGATGAAAGACGTTCAGTCATCTCCTCATCATGGTTCACAGACCGGGCATTGGGCACCGAGTACTCATGCCGGTGATCGTTTCCGGTCACAGCGCTAGCCCACCTCCGCCTGCGCGGAGAGCAGCCTTCCCCACCTGCGGCGATACAACGGCTTTGCCTGTTCTTGACGTCAAGGAGCAGCATCTGGTCGTCCGGTGCGCGCACACCCCAGTGGCCTGCCACGGCTGGTCGCCGCCCAAGCGGCAGCCGAGGAAGCTCTGTCCTCGAACGCTCCGCATGCGTCGCGCCCCCGGGCGCAAGAGGGCGGTGCGCCCCGGCGTTCCGCCGCCGCTCGGGCGCACCGCTCCCCCGGTATTTGTCAGTCAGTCGTCCAGGCGCGCCAGATGCCCACGCAGCCGCGTGACGTCAGCTGGAAGCGGGGGAAGTACTGGGCGAGTTGGTCGCGGAGGTCGTCGTAGTTGTCTTCCTGGTTGTGGAAGTCGCCGCGCTTGTTGAGGTAGTTCATCGTCCAGCGGCCGCGGGCGCTGACCGGGACGCCGGAGGAGAGGACGGTGGCGCCGAAGACAACGCCGCCGGGGCGGACGACGGCCGCGGCGTGCTTCAGGGCGATGCCCTTCTCCTTGATGCTGCCGGGGACGCAGTGGAGGAGGTAGCTCATGCCGACCGAGTCGTAGGCGCGTTCCTCGAGCGGGAGGGGTTCGAGGACGTTGGCGCGGACCGTGGTGACGTCGTAGCGGTTGAGGCGCTGGGCCGTGTGGGCCAGGGAGTTGGGGTTGAGGTCGACGAGGGTGATCTTCGGGTCGGCGACCGGGAAGGTGGCGTTGTCGAGGAGGTAGCCGGTGCCGACGCCGATCTCCACGTGGTTGGCCCCGAGGCAGGTGTCGTACATCTGCCGGGAGACGGCGGGCGAGCAGTGCCAGGCGAGGGGGGCGGTGCCCTTGAAGACCGCGAGGTCGTAGATGTTGAGGAACGACTTCGTGTAGCCGGCCTGCCCGTCGATGACCTGCTGGTCGATGAGGTGGTCGGTCGTGCTTGCGCTGGTGGTGGTCATTTTGTTCCTGTCGGTGTCGGGGGACGTCGTTCCTCAGTGGAGACCGTCGAGCCAGGCGTGGACCGCCTGGAGCGTGGGGCCACTGTGTTCTCGGATGATCGAGAAGTGCGTGCCGGCCGTGTCGACGGCGGTGTGCGGGAGGGGCCAGTGCGGCTGCCAGTCGGTCGGCGCCTCGTCGAAGGGGCGGTCGGAGGCTCGGACCAGGAGGGTCGGCGTGCCGGTCTCCTTCGGGGTCCAGGTGTGGAAGAGGTGGGCGTAGTGCGCCATGGCGGTCAGGTAGGCGTCGTCCCCGGTTCCGGCCGTCCAGAGGACGTCCTCGCGCGCGCCGTCGATGTGGGCGTGCAGGTGCGGGAGCATCGCGCTGTCCGGGCGGTGGCTGTCCAGGAGGACGACGGCGGCGGGAGCGATGCCGCGTTCCTGGAGGGCCGTCGCCGTGGCCTGGGCTATCCAGCCGCCCGCCGAGTAGCCGAGGAGGACGACCGGGCCGCCGTCGGCGCATGCCTCGACGCTGTCCGCCTGCAGGCGGGCCAGCGTCTCGACCGAGGCGGGGAGTGACTCCTGCCAGGTGAAGCCGGGGGCCGGCAGGACCCAGATGTCGCGTTCGCCGCCGGACACCGCGGCCAGGCGCGCGTACTGGTGTGCTCCTGAGCCTCCTGCGAAGGTCGGGAAGCAGATCAGTTTCGCGCTGTCCGCCGCGCCGCGGGCCAGGCGGACGTGCGGGACGCGGAACCGCTCCTCCGGCGCGTCGAAGGTGGGGCGGAACTCCGCCACGCGCAGGACCAGTTCCTGGAAGGCCTCCCCCCGGCCCAGTTCGCCGGCGCGGGCGAAGAGGGGGGCCAGGGTGGACGGGGCCTCTGCGGCGGGTTCCTCGGGTGTCGTCTCCGTCGGCGTCCACTGTCCGGTCAGGTGCCGGGCCAGGGCGGTGACGGTCGGGTGCTGGAAGACCAGCGACGGGGGAAGCCGGAGGCCCAGGTCCGCCCCGAGGCGGTTGCGCAGGTCCACCGCGGTCAGCGAGTCGAAGCCCAGCTCGGGGAGCGGGGTTTCGTCGTCGACGGAGGCGGCGTCGGCCAGCCTGAGGACCTTCGCGACGAGTTCGCGGACGCGGCCCGCGACGATCTCCGCGCGTGCGTCCTCGGGTGCCGCGGCCAGTTGCTCGCGGAATTCCCGGCCCTGGTCCGTGCTCCCCGTGCGGCTCTGTTCCCGGGCCGAGATCCCGGCCAGCTCGGGCCAGTACCGCTCGTGCTGGAAGGCGTACGTGGGCAGCTCCGCCGGCTTCGCGCCCGCGTCGGTGAGCATCGTCGCCCAGCCCACCGCTACGCCCTTCACATGCAAGTGGGCCAGTGAGGCGAGGAGTTCGGACTCGTCGGCGGGGGCGATCCGCAGGACGTCGTGCACCCCTTCCGAGGCCAGCCACCGCAGGCCGTCCTCGTGCTCCGGGCGGGCCCAGTGCTCCGGGGAGCGCAGCTCCTCCGGCGTGACGGGGCGGCCGGTCCGGTCGGAGACGAGGGGGATCGTCGGTGCCTGGATCGCCAGGGTGGTGATGTCGGTGTCCGGGGCGGCGACGAGCGTCACCGCGTCGGTCAGGGACAGCGCGCCCGCGCAGTGCGCGGCGGCCACCTCGCCGTCGGCCCGGCCGTGGACGAAGGCCGGGGTGACGCCCCAGTGCTCCAACAGCCGGTACAGCGCCACCTGTTCGGTGAAAGACGTGGCCCGCAGGAGGACCGGGTCCTCGCCCGGCTCCAGGATCTCCCCGAGCGGACGGCCGAGGTGTATGGCGAACGCGGCGGCAACCTCGTTGACCGCCTCGGCGAAGGCGGGGACCAACGGGTACAGCCGGCGTCCGATGCCGGTTCCGTCCGCGAAGTGGAACGCCACCGTGGCCCGGGAACGGGTCGTTCCCCGCACCAGGTTGGGGGCTTCTCCGCCCTCCGCCAGGAGGGTGAGGGCCGCCAGCGTTTCCTCCCGACCAGCGCCCAGGATCACGGCGCGGTGGTCGAGTCCGGCCCGGGTCGCCGCCAACGAGCGGGCCACGTCCGCCTGTTCGAGTTCGGGGCGCTCCTCCACGAAGCGGCGCAGTCGGTCCGCCTGGTCGCGCAGGGCCTGCTCGGTCCGGCCGGACAGGACCCAGGGGACGGAGGGCAGGGTGGCCACGGCGGTCGGCTCGCTCGCTTCGGGCTCGTCGTCCGGGGCCGCTTCCAGGATCACGTGCGCGTTCGTCCCGCTGATGCCGAAGGCCGAGACGCCGGCCCGGCGCGCCCTCCCGCTGTCGGGCCATTCACGGGCCTCGGTCAGCAGTTCCACGCCGCCGGACGACCAGTCCACGTGCGGCGTCGGGTCGTCGACGTGCAGGGTGGGCGGCAGGATGCCGTTGCGCAGGGCCATCACCATCTTGATCACTCCGCCGACGCCGGCCGCGGCGGCGGTGTGGCCGACGTTGGACTTCAACGAACCCAGCCACAGGGGGGCGTGGGCCGGGCGGTCCTGTCCGTAGGTGGCCAGCAGGGCCTCGGCCTCGATGGGGTCGCCGAGGGTGGTGCCGGTGCCATGGGCCTCGACGGCGTCGACGTCGCGGCTCGTGAGGCCGGCGTTGGCCAGGGCCTGGCGGATGACGCGGCGTTGGGCGGTGCCGTTGGGGGCGGAGAGGCCGTTGCTCGCGCCGTCCTGGTTGGTGGCGGTGCCGCGGATCAGTGCCAGGACGGGGTGGCCGTGGCGGCGGGCCTCCGACAGCGGTTCCACGAGGATCGCGCCGACGCCCTCGCCCCAGCCGGTGCCGTCCGCGGACGCGGCGAACGCCTTGCACCTGCCGTCGACCGCGAGTCCGCCGGCCTGGCTGAACTCCACGAACGCGCCCGGGGTCGAGAGGATCGTGGCTCCGGCCACCAGGGCGGACGTGCAGTCGCCCTGGCGCAGGGCCTGGACCGCCAGGTGGAGGGCGACGAGGGACGAGGAGCAGGCGGTGTCGACCGTGATGGCCGGGCCTTCCAGGCCGAAGGTGTAGGCGATCCGGCCCGAGGCGACGCTCGTCGACGTGCCCGTCATCAGGTGGCCGGCGCCGTCCTCCTCGGGGGCCGTCTTCATCAGCGGCAGGTAGTCCTGGCCGGCGATGCCGACGAAGACGCCGGTGCGGCTGCCGCGGACCGACTCGGGCGACATCCGCGCCCGTTCGAAGACCTCCCACGCCACTTCCAGCAGGTGGCGCTGCTGCGGGTCCATGGCGAGGGCCTCGCGGGGGCTGATGCCGAAGAGGAGCGGGTCGAACTGGTCGGCGTCGCGCAGGAAGCCGCCGCGGTTGACGTAGGTGCGTCCGAGCTGCCCCGGCTGCGGGTCGTAGAGGCCCTCGACGTCCCAGCCGCGGTTGCGCGGCATGGACGAGACGGCGTCGCGTCCCGAGGCGACCAGGTCCCAGAGCTGTTCGGGGGAGGACACGTCGCCGGCGTAGCGGCAGCCCATGGCGACGATGGCGATCGGCTCGTCGGCGACGGGCGTGGTCCGCGCGGCCGGTTCGGCGGGGCGGTCGTCGGTGTCCGTCAGGTGACCCAGGAGGTGGGCGGAGAGCTTCTCGGGGGTCGGGTGGTCGAAGGCCGCCGCCGGGGAGAGGCGGACGCCGGTCGCGGCGTCGAGCCGGTTGCGCAGTTCCATCGCCGTCATCGAGACGAACCCGAGGTCGGTGAAGGGCCTGGCGACGTCGAGCTCCGCCGCGGAGGACAGGTTCAGGACCACGGCCGCGTGCTCGCAGACCGTTTCCAGCACCAGGCGTTCCCGTTCGGTCGCGGGGAGGCCGGCCAGGCGTCGCCGGAAGTCGGTGGAGGCGGTCTCGGTGGTCTCCTCCTCCCCCGCGGACTGCTGTACGGAAGCCGTGTGTTGGCGGGTCGGCCCCGCCTCCAGCCAGTACCGGCGTTGCTGGAAGGCGTGCGTGGGGAGGTCCACCACGCGGCGGCGCGGGCCGAGGCGGTCCGACCAGTCGACCTGGACGCCGCGTACGTGGGCCTCGGCGACGGAGGTCAGGAAGCGCTGGACATGTCCTTCGTTGCGGCGCAGGGAGGCGAGGACGACGCCGTCCGTGGCGGTGTCGTCCAGGACCTCTTCGACCGACACCGCGATGACCGGGTGCGGGCTCATCTCGATGTAGGTGCGGTGTCCGGCCGCGACGAGCCCGCGCACGGCGGGGTCGAAGTGGACGGTCTGGCGCAGGTTGCGGTACCAGTAGGCGGCGTCGAGGCCGGCGGTGTCGAGCTGGGCGCCGGTGACGGTCGAGAAGAAGGGGATCTTCGCCGTCCGCGGGGTGATTCCGGCGAGCAGCGGGGCGAGTTCGGCCTCCAGGGATTCGACGTGCGCGGAGTGGGAGGCGTAGTCGACCGCGACGCGGATGGCTCGTACGCCTTCATCCTCGGCGGCGGCCAGCAGTTCGTCGAGGGCTTCGGGTTCGCCCGAAACGACCACCGACGAGGGGCTGTTGACGGCGGCGACGGAGAGGCGCGGGCCCCAGGTCGCGAGGCGTTCGCGGGCGCGGTCGGCGGGCAGGGCGAGGAAGGCCATGCCGCCGCGGCCGGAGAGGCGTTTGGCGACGAGCTGGGACCGCAACGCGACGATCTGGGCGCCGTGTTCGAGGGAGAGGGCGCCCGCGACGACGGCGGCGGCGATCTCGCCCTGGGAGTGGCCGACGACGGCGCCGGGCTCGACGCCGTAGGACCGCCAGAGGGCGGAGAGGGAGACCATCATGGCCCACAGGGCGGGCTGGACGACGTCGACGCGGTCCAGGATCGCGGGGTCCTCGGTGCCGCAGACGACGTCCACGAGGGAGAAGTCGACGTGGGGTTCGACGGCGGCGGCGCACTCGTGGAGCGTGTCCCGGAAGACGGTGGAGTCGCGGTACAACTCGGCCGCCATGCCGATCCATTGGGATCCCTGGCCGGGGAAGACGAAGACGGGCTTGCCCGCGTCCGCGGCGACGCCTTCGACGACGCCGGGGGCGCTCCTGCCCTCGGCGAGGGCGGCGAGGCCGTTGAGGTAGTCGTCCCGGTCCGCGCCGAGGACGACGGCGCGGTGGTCGAAGAGGGTGCGGGAGGCCAGGAGGGAGTGGCCGACGTCGTGCGGGGCGAGTTCCGGGTGGTCGAAGGCGTGGTGGCGCAGGCGGGCGGCCTGTTCCCGGAGGCCGCGGGCGTTGCGGGCGGAGATCGCCCAGGGCCAGGGGGCGTCGGTGCGTACCGGCTCGGCCGGTTCGCCGGCCGGCCCCTCGGCCGACTCTCCCGCCGGCTCCTCGGTGGCCTGTTCCAGGATCAGGTGGGCGTTGGTGCCGCTGATGCCGAAGGAGGAGACGCCGGCGCGGCGCGGGCGGCCGGTGCCCGGCCAGTCGCGCGCCTCGGTCAGCAGCTCGACGGCGCCCGAGGACCAGTCGACGTGCGGGGTGCGCTCGCCGGCGTGCAGGGTGGGCGGCAGGACGCCCTTGCGCAGCGCCATGATCATTTTGATGACGCCGCCGACGCCCGCGGCCGCCTGGGTGTGGCCGATGTTGGACTTCAGCGACCCGAGCCACAGGGGTTCCCCGTCGGTCCGGTCCTGGCCATACGTCGCCAGCAGGGCCTGGGCCTCGATGGGGTCGCCGAGGGAGGTGCCGGTGCCGTGGGCCTCGACGGCGTCGACGTCGGACGCCGCGAGTCGCGCGTTGGCCAGGGCGGCCCGTATCACCCGTTGCTGGGAGGGGCCGTTGGGGGCGGTGAGGCCGTTGGAGGCGCCGTCCTGGTTGACCGCGGAACCGCGGATGACGGCCAGTACCGGATGCCCGTTCTTCCGGGCGTCCGAGAGCTTCTCCAGCAGCACCATGCCGATGCCTTCGCCCCAGCCGGTGCCGTCGGCCGCCGCGGAGAACGCCTTGCAGCGGCCGTCCGCCGCCATGCCGCGCTGCCGGCTGAACTCGACGAACATGCCCGGGGTCGCCATGACCGCCGCTCCGCCGGCCAGGGCCATGCCGCACTCGCCGGCGCGCAGGGCCTGGACGGCCTGGTGCATGGCGACGAGGGAGGCGGAGCAGCCGGTGTCGACGGTGACCGCGGGTCCTTCGAGGCCGAAGGTGTAGGCGAGGCGGCCGGAGAGGACGCAGGCGAGGAAGCCCGTCGAGTAGCCCTCCAGGTTCTCCGCGGAGTCGCGGACCAGGTAGGCGTACTCCTGGCTGCTGGTGCCGACGAAGACGCCGGTGCGGCTGCCGCGCAGGGAGGACGGGGTGATGCCGGCGCGTTCGAAGGTCTCCCAGGTCACCTCCAGCAACAGGCGCTGCTGCGGGTCCAGGGCGAGCGCCTCGCGCGGGCTCACGCCGAACAGGCCCGCGTCGAAGGACGCGACGTCGGCGAGGAAGCCGCCCTCCTTCGCGTACGTCGTGCCGGGCCGGTCCGGATCGGCGTCGTAGAGGCCGTCCAGGTCCCAGCCGCGGTCCTCGGGAAAGGGCGTCACCGCGTCCTGTCCGGTGACGACCACGCGCCACAGGTCCTCCGGGGAGCGCACGTCCCCCGGGAAGCGGCAGCCCATCGCCACCACCGCGATCGGTTCCGCGGCGGCGTCCTCCAGTTCCTTGAGACGGCCGCGCGTCTCGTGGAGGTCGGCCGTCACCTTCTTGAGGAAGTAGCGGATCTTGTCGTCCGTAGCCATCAGATACCACCTCGTGTCGAAGTCACGGTTGTGTCCCCTCGCATCCGGGATGCGACACGGGGTCAGGAGATGCCGAGTTCATTGCTGATGAAGTCGAGGACTTCGTCGTCGGTCGCCCCGTCGAGCTCGTCGGCGATGCTCGTCGCGCCGTCGTCCGGTGCGCCCCACTGACCGGCGAGCGCGCGCAGCCGGGCCGCCACCCGCTCGCGCTCGTCGTCGTCGAGCGCGGTCGCGGCGAGGCCCGCGGCCCAGTCGTCGAGGCGGGCGAGGAGGGGGTCGGCCGGGGAGCCGAGGCCGGCCAGGAGGACGCTCTCGATGTGGTCGGTCAGGGCGGCCGGTGTCGGGTGGTCGAACACCAGCGTGGCGGGCAGGGTCAGACCGGCCGCCGCGTTGAGGCGGTTGCGCAGTTCGACGGCGGTGAGCGAGTCGAACCCGAGGTCCTTGAAGGCGCGTTGGGGGTCGATGCCCTCGGGCGCCCCGTGGCCGAGGACGACGGCGACCTGGGCGCGCACCACGTCCAGGACGGCCTCGTGGCGCTCCTCGGGCGCGAGCGACGCCAGGCGTCCGCGCAGCGCGTCCGCGGCCGGGAGCGGTCCGGCGTCCGCGGCGGGGACGTGGACGAGGCCGCGCAGCGGGGCCGGGAGGGATCCGCCCCCGGCGGCGGTGCGCAGGGCCTTGGCGTCGAGCCGGGCCGGGAGCCACACCGGACGCCCTGCCGCCAGCGCCGCGTCGAAGAGGGCGAGGCCCTCCTCGGTGGACAGGCCGCTGATGCCGGAGCGCTGCATGCGGTCCAGGTCGGCCCGGGAGAGGTTGGCGGCCATGCCGCCGGTGCCGGCCCACATGCCCCAGGCGAGGGAGGTGGCGGGCAGGCCGTGGTCGCGGCGGTGGGCGGCCAGGGCGTCGAGGAAGGCGTTGGCGGCCGCGTAGTTGGCCTGGGCGGCCGAGCCGAGGGTGCCCGCGACGGAGGAGCAGACGGCGAAGGCGGCGAGGTCCCGGTCGCGGGTCAGCTCGTGGAGGTGCCAGGCGCCGTCGGCCTTGGGCCGGAAGACCGCGTCGATGCGCTCGGGCGTCATCGTCTCCAGGACGCCGTCGTCGACGACTCCGACGGTGTGCACGACGGCGGTCAGCGGGTGCTCGTCGGGGATGGACGCCAGCAGGTCCGCGACCGCGGTGCGGTCGACGCAGTCGCAGGCCACGGCCCGGACCGAGTGTGCGCCCGACTCCCGCAGTTCGGCGATGAGTTCGTCCATGCCCTCGGCGTCGGGGCCGCGGCGGCTGGCGAGCAGCAGGTGCCGTACGTCGTGGGTGCGGACCAGGTGGCGGACCAGGTGCGCGGCGACGCCCCCGGAGGCGCCGGTCACCAGGACGGTCCCCTCGGGGTCCCAGGCGGGCGGCACCGTGAGGACGATCTTGCCGACGTGGCGCGCCTGGGCGAAGTAGCGGAAGGCCTCGGGCGCCTGCCGGACGTCCCAGGTGGTCACCGGGACCAGCTGGATCTTCCCGCCCTCGAACAGGGCGAGGAGTTCCGCGAAGATCCGGGCGATGCACTCGGCCCCGCCGTCCATCAGGTCGAACGCCCGGTAGACGACGCCCTCGTAGGCGGCGGCGACCTCGTCGGCGTCGCGGATGTCGGTCTTGCCCATCTCGATGAACCGGCCGCCCGGCCGCACCAGGCGCAGCGAGGCGTCCGCCATCTCCCCGGCGAGGGAGTTGAGGACGACGTCGATGCCCCGGCCGCCGTCCTCGGCGGCGAAGCGGGTCTCGAACTCGTCGGTGCGCGAGGAGGCGAGGTGGTCGTCGTCGATGCCCAGGGCGCGCACGGTGTCCCACTTGGCGGGACCGGCCGTCGCGAACACCTCGGCCCCCAGGTGCCGGGCGAGCTGGACGGCGGCCATGCCGACGCCGCCCGCCGCCGCGTGCACCAGCACGCGGTCCCCGGGCCGGACCCCAGCGAGGTCCACCAGGCCGTAGTAGGCGGTGAGGAAGGTGACGGGGACGGAGGCGGCCTGCGGGAAGGACCAGCCCTCCGGGATGCGGGCGATCAGGCGGTGGTCGACGACCGCGACGGGGCCGATGCAGCCGTCCGCGAGCCCGAACACCCGGTCGCCCGGGGCGAATCCGGTGACGCCCGGCCCGGCCTCGGTGACGATGCCCGCGATCTCGCCGCCCAGGGCCCGCCGGTCGTCGACCATGCCCAGGGCCATGACGACGTCGCGGAAGTTCAGCCCGGCCGCGCGGACCGCGACCCGGACCTGTCCGGGCGCAAGCGGGGCGGCGGCCTCGGGGAACGGGGTGAGGGCCAGGTCGTCGACGGTGCCCCCGCCGGTCAGTTCCAGGTGCCAGTCCCGGGTCCCCGGCGGCGGCACGAGGGTGCCCGACGGGACGCCGCGGGCCAGCCTCGGCACCAGCACCGCCCCTTCGCGGAGGGCGAGTTGGGGCTCGTCGCCGGAGGCGGCCAGGATTCCGGGCAGGGCCGCCGCGGAGGCGGTGTCCCCGTCCAGGTCGGCCAGGACGAACCGCCCCGGGTGCTCGGCCTGCGCGGAGCGCACCAGGCCCCAGACGGCGGCGGCGGGCAGATCGGTGACCTGCTCCCGGTCGGTGACGGACATCGCGCCCCGGGTGACCAGGGCCAGGCGGGTGGTGGCCCACCGCTCGTCGGCGACCCACGCCTGGAGCACGCCGAGGACGCGGGCGGTGAGGGAACGGGCGGCGTCCGCCCGGTCGTCCTCGGCGTCATCGCCGAGGCAGGGGTAGAGGACCAACTCCGGTACGGGATCGGCGGATTCGAGCGCGGCGAGATCCGCGAAGGCCGGGACCGACAGCGCGCCCGCCAACTCGTCGTCGCCCAGGACGGCGCAGCGCGCGGCCGCCGGGGTGATCGTGGTCTCCACCCAGTCGAGGCGGAACAGGGTGTCGTGGGTACGGGTGGCCCGGAGTTGCCGGGCGGAGACGGGGCGGCTCACCAGCGATCCGACCGACGCCACGGGCGTGCCGTGCTCGTCCCACAGGGCGAGGGACACCGTGTCCGTGCCGCTCGGGGTCAGCCGGGCGCGCAGCACCGGCGCGCTGCCGCCGTGGAAGGACACCTCGTGCCAGGCGAACGGGATGCGCACCTGCGACGTGTCGGACGCCTCCTCCTTCAGGAGGGCGGTGTGCAGTGCGGCGTCGAGGAGCGCGGGGTGGACGCCGTAGCGGTCGGCGCCGGAGCATGCGCCCTCGGGGAGGGTGATCTCCGCGAGCACCTCGTCGCCGAGCCGCCAGGCCCGGGTCAGCCCTTGGAAGGCGGGGCCGTAGGCGAAGCCCTCGGCGGCCAGGCGCTCGTAGAAGCCGTCGAGCGGGACCGGTTCGGCGCCGGAGGGCGGCCATGCCCCGCCGGTGCCGGCCGGGACGGGGGCGGCCTCGGGGGCGAGGACGCCGCGGGCGTGGCAGGCCCAGGGCTCGTCCGGTTCGGCGTCCTCGGGCCGGGAGTACACGCCCACCGGGCGGTGCCCCTGCTCCCCCGCCGGGCCGACCCGCACCTGGAGGTGCACGGCGCCCCGCTCGGGTACGGCCAGCGGGGCCTCCTGGGTCAGCTCGGCGAGGCGCCCGCAGCCGGTCTCGGCGCCGGCGCGGACGGCCATCTCGACGACGGCGGTGCCCGGGACGAGCGTGGAGCCGAGCACGACGTGGTCGGCCAGCCAGGACTCGGTCCGCGCCGACAGGCGCCCGCTGAGGGCGGCGCCCTGCGCGTCCGCGAGCTCCAACGAGGCGCCGAGCAGCGGGTGTCCGAGCCCGGCGAGGCCGGCCGTCGTGACGTCGGCGTCCGGGGCCGCCTGGATCCAGGGGAAACTGCGGCGCCGGAAGGCGTAGGTGGGCAGGTCGATCCTGCGGGCGCCGGTGCCCGCGAAGAAGCGGTCCCAGTCGACCCGCACGCCGTGGACGTACGCCTCGGCCACCGCGGCGAGCGCGGCGTCGGCCTCGGGGCGGCCGCCGCGCGACACCGCGGCGGTCACCGTGCCCGGTTCGTCGGCGAGGCAGTCCTGGGCCATGGCCGTCAGCACCCCGGAGGGTCCGACCTCCAGGAACACGTGCGCCCCTTCCGCCACGAGCCGGCGGATCCCGTCGTGGAAGCGCACCGCCTCGCGGGCGTGGCGCACCCAGTACGCCGGCGAGCACAGCTGCTCGGCGGTGGCGACCTCGCCGGTGACGTTGGAGACGACGGGGATCCGGGGCGGGTGGAAGGCGAGCTTCTCGGCCACCCGGGCGAACTCCTGGAGCATGCCGTCCATCTGCGGGGAGTGGAAGGCGTGGCTCACGCGCAGCCGTTTGGTCTTGCGCCCCTCGTTCTTCCAGTGCTCGGCGAACTCCAGGACGGCGGACTCGGCGCCGGACACCACCACGGACCGGGGTCCGTTCACGGCGGCGATCGACATCTCGTGCGCGTGCTCGGTCACCCACGGGAGGACCTCGGCCTCGGTGGCCTGCACCGAGAGCATGGCGCCGGCGCCGGGCAGTTGCTGCATCAGCCGGCCGCGGGCGGCGACGAGGGCGCACGCGTCCTCCAGCGACAGGACGCCGGCGACGTGTGCGGCCGTCAGCTCGCCGATGGAGTGGCCGAGCAGCAGGTCGGGGGTGATCCCCCAGTGGGTGAGCAGGTGGTGCAGGGCCACCTCGTGGGCGAAGAGCGCGGCCTGGGTGTAGCCGGTCTGCTCCAGCAGCGCGGCCTCGGGCGTTCCCTCGGCGGCGAACAGCAGCTCCCGCAGCGGCCGGTCCAGGTGCCGGTCCAGATGGCCGCAGACCTCGTCGAGCTTCTCGGCGAAGACCGGGAAGCTCTCGGTCAACTCGTGTCCCATGCCGGGGCGTTGGCTGCCCTGGCCGGAGAAGAGGAAGGCCAGGCGGCCGTCGGCCACCGTGCCGTGGACGACGCCGGGGGCGGGACGCTCCTCGGCCAGCGCCGTCAGCGCGGCGAGGAGGCCGTCGCGGCCGTCGGCCCACACCACGGCCCGCTGGTCGAGGGCCGCGCGGGAGGTCGCCAGCGCATGGCCGACGTCCACCGGGCGCAGCTCCGGGCGGTCCCGGACCTCGGTCAGCAGCCGCTCGGCCTGGGCCCGCAGGGCCTCCTCGCCGCGGGCGGCGAGCACCCATGGGATGCGTGCGGGCGCGCCGGACGCGGGCTCCGCGTCCGACTCCTCCGCATCGGGGGCCTGTTCGAGGATCAGGTGGGCGTTGGTCCCGCTGATGCCGAACGACGAGACGCCCGCCCGGCGCGGGCGACCGGTCTCCGGCCAGTCGTGGTTGCCGGTCAGCAGCCGGACGGCGCCGGAGTCCCAGTCCACGTGTGCGGAGGGCTCGTCGACGTGCAGGGTCATCGGGAGGACGCCGTGCCGTACCGCCATGACCATCTTGATCAGGCCGGCGACGCCCGCCGCGCCCTGGGTGTGCCCCAGGTTCGACTTGATCGATCCCAGCCACAGCGGCCGGTCGTCCGGGCGGCCCTGGCCGTAGGTGGCCAGCAGGGCCTGGGCCTCGACGGGGTCGCCCAGGCCGGTGCCCGTGCCGTGCGCCTCCACGACGTCGACCTCGTCGGCCGACACGCGGGCGGCGGCCAGCGCCTGCCGGATGACGCGCTGCTGGGACGGCCCGTTGGGCGCGGTGAGGCCGTTGGAGGCGCCGTCCTGGTTGACCGCGGAGCCGCGGATGACGGCCAGTACCGGGTGCCCGTTCTTCCGCGCGTCGGACAGCTTCTCCAGCAGCACGAGGCCGACGCCCTCGCCGAAGCCGGTCCCGTCCGCCGCCGTGGCGAACGCCTTGCACCGGCCGTCGGGGGCCAGCCCGCGCTGCCGGCTGAACTCGGTGAAGACGCCCGGGGTCGTCATCACCGTGGACCCGCCGGCCAGCGCCAGGGCGCACTCGCCCTGCCGCAGGGCCTGGACGGCCTGGTGGACCGCCACCAGGGACGCCGAGCAGGCGGTGTCCACGGTGACGGCGGGGCCTTCGAGGCCGAACGCGTAGGCCAGGCGCCCCGACAGCACGCTGGCCGCGTTGCCGGTCATGTGGTAGCCCTCGGCGCCCTCGGCCACCCCGACGCCGCTGCCGCCGGCCACGAAGAGGGAGCCGACGAAGACGCCCACGGGCCGGCCGCGCAGGGAGCCGGGGTCGGTTCCCGCCCGCTCGAAGGTCTCCCACGCGGTCTCCAGCAGCAGCCGCTGCTGGGGGTCCATCGCGGTGGCCTCGCGCGGGCTGATCCCGAAGAGGTCCGCGTCGAACTCGGCGGCGCCGTCGACGAATCCGCCTTCGAGGGTGTACGTCCGGCCGGGCCGGTCGGGGTCCGGATCGAAGAGGTCGTCGACGTTCCAGCCCCGGTCGGCCGGGAACGGCGCGATCGCGTCGGTCCCGTCGGTCACCAGCCGCCACAGGTCCTCCGGGGAGGACACGCCGCCGGGGTAGCGACATCCCATTGACACCACCGCGACGGGCTCCTGGTCCGCGGCCTCCGCGGTGCGCAGGCGTTCACGGGTCTCCAACAGCTCGGCGGTGAGGCGCTTGAGGTATTCGAGCGTCTTGGCGTCATTGGTCATCTCGAACGTGCTGCCCTTCAAAGGAGATTCAGGACCTCGTGGGCCCACCGACGGTGGCGCCGCACCCCCGGCGGCCCGGGAAACGTCAGGCCGCGCCGAAGCGCAGCGGCAGGGCGTCCGGCCCGGCGACGCCGAGCTCGTGCCGCCAGGTGATCTCGCCGGCGATCTGCGGCGGGTCCAGCCGGGTGGCCAGCGCCGCGACGGCCTCGGTGAGTTCGAGCCGGGCCAGCGCGGTGCCCAGGCAGAAGTGCGGGCCGCCGCCGAAGGCGATGGACGGCGCCTCGCGCTTGACGGTGATGTCGAAGCGGTCGGCGTCGGCGAAGACGCGGGGGTCGCGGTGCGCGACGTGGGCGCACATGAAGACGGGGGTGCCGGTGGGGATGCGGACGCCGTTGACCTCGAAGTCCTCGGCGGCGACCCGGGTGGCCGTCACGGGCAGCGTGGGGCTCCAGCGCAGCACCTCCTCGACGGCCTGGGGGGCCAGCTCGGGGTTCTCCTTGATCTTCATCCACTGGTCGGGGTGCTGGGCGAAGTCGTACATCGCCAGGGCCAGTTGGTGGTTGGTGGTCTCGTAGCCGGCGACCAGGACGGTGGCGACCAGGGTGCGCAGCTCGTAGTCGTCGAGGACGCCGTCGTGGAAGGCGCGGACGATGTCGGAGGTGAGGTCGTCGCCGGGCTCGACCTTGCGCTTCTCGATCGCGGCCACCAGGTAGTCGAACATGCGGCCGAGGCCCTGCTCGACCTTGACGAGGATGTCCTGGTCGTTGGAGAGCGCCAGGCCGAGGTTGGTCTCGATGGACAGCCGGCCGACGGTGTCGTAGTCCTCCAGCGGGAAGCCCAGCAGCTGGCACATCACCAGAGCGGGCAGCGGGTGGGCGAAGTGCTGCACGAAGTCGAAATCGCCCTGCGGCAGCTTGTCGATGAGCTGCTCGACGGTGGAGCGGACGAAGGGCTGCACCGCGGTGATGCGGCGGGGGGTGAAGGGGTGGGTGGCCAGCCCGCGCAGCCGGCGGTGGTCCGCGCCGTCCAGGCTCTGCAGGAAGTCGACCATGAAGTCGCGGACCGGGCCCTCCGGGGTCCCGACCATGTCGACCAGGCCGCGGAATCCGGAGATCAGCCGCTTGTCGCGGGCCAGTTGGTCGGCCTCCGCGTAGCGCAGGACGAGGAGGGCCAGCGGGGTCCGGGCGATCCAGGACTTCTCGCGGGCCTCGGCCACCTCCGGGGAGTCCCAGGAGAAGTTCGGGTCGGTGAAGTCCAGGAACGGCAGATCC
Organism: Streptomyces thioluteus; assembly: GCF_039535865.1. Taxonomy (NCBI): domain Bacteria; kingdom Bacillati; phylum Actinomycetota; class Actinomycetes; order Kitasatosporales; family Streptomycetaceae; genus Streptomyces; species Streptomyces thioluteus. The sequence continues at coordinate 8,435 of NZ_BAAAXZ010000004.1, read as the reverse complement.
GCCCAGGACGGCTCGGTGTGAGCGGTGGTCGACATGTTCGATCCTTCCGTTGGCGTACGGGCGCGCTGCCGCCCCGCATTCTGTTCGCCGAAACTTGATGCGATCTTGAAGCCCGTCGAACGACGGGCGGAACGGCCGTACTACGGGGCCTCCGCGGCCCCCTCCAGCAGCCCGTGCGCCCGCACCAGCGCGTGGCCCTTGAGCAGCACCTCGTCGAACTCCTCGTCCGGGTCCGAGTCGAGGACGATGGCGCCGCCGGTGCCGATGACCGTGCCCGTACCGGTGGAGACGGCGGTGCGGATGACGATGTTGAGGTCCGCGGCGCCGGAGAGCCCGAAGTAGCCGATGGTGCCGGAGTAGATGCCGCGGGCCTCCTGCTCCAGGCGGTCGATGATGGCCATCGTCCGCAGCTTCGGGGCGCCCGTCATCGAGCCGCCGGGGAAGCAGGCCCGGACGCAGGCGACCGGGTCCACGTCGTGCCGCAGGCGGCCCCGGACCGTGGTGACCAGCTGGTGCACCGTCGCGTACGTCTCGGTGACCATGTAGGCGGGGACGTCGACGGAACCGACCTCGCACACCCGGCCCAGGTCGTTGCGGAGCAGGTCGACGATCATGAGGTTCTCGGCCCGGGTCTTGGCCGAGGCGGCGAGCGACACCCGGAGCGCCTCGTCGGCGGCCGGGTCCTCGCCCCGGGGGGGCCGTTCCCTTGATGGGCCGGCTCTCCACGACGCCGTCCCGGTCGATCCGCAGGAACCGCTCCGGGGAGGAGCACACGACGCTCACGCCCTCGTGGCGCAGGAACGCGCCGTAGGGGGCGGGGTTGAGGCGCCGGAGCAGGAGGTGGTAGCCGAGCGGGTCCTTCAGCTCGGGCAGCCGGATCCGGTTGGTCAGGCAGATCTCGTAGCTCTCGCCGCTGTGCAGCTCGTCGAGGCAGTCCTTGATGTCGCTCACGTACTGGCCGCGGTCGCGGGCGATGTCGACCTGTTCGGACGGCGCCGTGGCGGCCGGGGCGGGTGCCTCGGACGGGGCGGGGTCCGGCAGTTCGCGGGCCCGCCGGGCGGTCTCCGTCACCCAGGCCCGGGCCGCGTCCTCCTCGCCCGGCCCGGTGCCGCTCACGGCCACGACGTAGGTCTTCTCTTCCAGGTGGTCCACCGCGATCAGCCGGTCGGCGAACGTCCAGACGGCGTCCGGGGTTTCGGACCGGTGGACGTTCGGGCTGCCGCACTCGCCCTTGAGCTCGTAGCCGAAGTAGCCGACGTAGCCGCCGTTGAGGTCGAAGGGCAGCTCCGGCGTGCTGAGCCGGCGGTCGCGGAGCCGCTGCTGGAGCACCTCGAAGATGGTGCCGGGCTCGGCCCGTTCACCGGCGGCGTCGCGCACCGCGACCGTGTTCTCCCCGGTCCGGTACGTCAGCGTCTCGGCGAGGGGGCCGGAGTCGTCCCCGAGGAACGAGAACCGGGCCGGCCCGATCCCCGGCGCGCTGCTGTCGAGCCAGAAGCAGCCGGCGCTCGCGGAGTACAGCGTGGTGAACAGCTCCGCGGTGTCCACGGCCCGGTCGATCACCTCGAACACGGGCCGCAGTTCCGGCGCCTCCGCGGGGGCGTCCTCCAACGGGGCGGCCCACCGCGCCCGTTCCCGGGGCGCGGCGGCGTACTCGGCGCCGACGAGCTTCGCGAAGTTCTGGAGCAGTTGGGCGCCCCACTCGCTCGCGATGGACTCCGGGTGGAACTGCACGCCCCAGCGGGGCAGCGTGCGGTGCCGCAGCGCCATGACGGTGCCGTCCTCGGCCCAGGCGGTGGCCTCCAGCTCCTCCGGCAGGGGTTCGGCGGCCCGCAGCGAGTGGTAGCGCACCGCGGTGAAGTTCTGCGGCAGGCCGTCGAAGAGGTCCCGCCCGCCGTGCCGGACCCGCGCCAGGTGACCGTGCTTCGGCGTGCCCTCGGCCACGTCCGCGCCGTGGTGGTGGGGCGATCGCCTGGTGCCCCAGGCACACCCCGAGGACCGGGGGTGTCCGTCCAGCGGTCCAGGACCTCCTGGCAGAAGCCGAGGTCGGCCGGGTGCTGGGGGGCGGCCCGGGCCGGGCGAGACGACGACGCAGTCGAACATCGCCGGGTCCAGCTCCGGCCACGACGGGTCGTCGTTGACGAGGACCGTCGGTTCCTTGCCGTACACCTCGGCGAGGAGCTGGAACAGGTTGTAGGTGTAGGAGTCGTAGTTGTCGATCAACAGCACCCGCATCGGGAGCCTCCCTGTCGGTTCGAGCGGGGTCGTCCTACTTGCCGAGCTGGTCGTCGAGGAGGTCGAAGACCTCTTCCAGGGAGGCCGCGGAACGGAGCTGTTCCATGGCCTCGTTCCCCTCGCCCGGCGCCGCGGGGGGCGGCGTCACCGCCTCCGCGGTGTCCGGCGCCGACGGCGCGTCCGGTACGAGCCGGGTCCGCAGGTAGCGGCCGAGCTCGACGGGGGGTGGGGTGGTCGAAGACCAGCGTGGCCGGCAGGCGCAGTCCCGTGGCGCCGTTGAGCCGGTTGCGCAGCTGCAGAGCGCGCAGCGAGTCGAAGCCGATGTCGGTGAACGTGCGGCGCTCGCCGACGGTCCGCGGATCGTCGTAGCCGAGCACGGCCGCCACATGGCTGCGGACCAACGTCAGCAGCTGGGCCTCCTGTTCGGCCTCCGGCACGCGGGCCAGGCGGTCGGCCAGGGTGTCGTCGCCCGCGGGCCGCTCCTCCGCGGCGCGGACGGTGGCGCGCCGCGCCGGGGTGCGGGCGAGTCCGCGCAGCACGGGCGGGACGTCGTCCGCGTCGCCGCCGCCGAGGGCGGCGGTGTCCAGGTGCAGCGGGAAGACGACCGGGTCGTCGCCGGCGCGGGCGAGGTCGAACAGGGCGAGTCCCTGGTCGCTGGAGAGCGGCTGGACGCCGGTCCGGGCCATGCGCCGCAGGTCCGCCTCGTCCAGGTCGCCGGTCAGCCCCGACCGGGCGCCCCACAGGCCCCAGCCCAGGGCCACACCGGGCGAGCCGGCGGCCCGGCGCCGTTCCACCAGGGCGTCCACGAAGGCGTTCGCGGCCGCGTAGCTGCCCTGGCCGGCGGGCCCGAGCACGCTCGACAGCGACGAGAACACCACGAGCGGCACGTCCTGCCCGGCGGTCAGCTCGTGCAGGTGCCACGCCGCGTCCGCCTTGGGGCGCAGCACGCGGTCGGCGCGCTCCGGGGTCAGCGACGTCAGCACGCCGTCGTCCAGCACACCGGCCATGTGCACCACGGCCGTCAGCGGATGCTCCGCCGGGATCGAGGCCAACGCCCCTTCCAGTACGGCGCGGTCCGCCGCGTCCCCGGCCACGACGTGCAACTCGGCGCCCTCGGCGTTCAGTTCGGCGGTGAAGTCGGCCACGCCCTCGCCGGTGCCGCCGGAGCGGGAGACGACCAGGACGCGCCGGATGCCGTGCGCGGTGACCAGGTGGCGCACCACCAGCCGGCCCAGCACGCCGAGTCCGCCGGTCACCAGCACCGTGCCGTCCGTGCGCAGGGCCACGGCACCCCGGTCCCCCGGTGTGGTCACGCGCGCCAGGCGCGGGACGAGGAGGGCGCCGTCGCGCACCGCGAGCTGCGCCTCCCCGGTGTCCAGGGCGGAGGGGCAGGGCGGCCAGGGACTCGTCGCGCCCGTCGAGGTCCACCAGGACGATGCGGCCCGGGTTCTCCGCCTGGGCGGACCTGATCAGGCCCCACACCGCGGCGAGCACGGGGGCCGGCACGGCGTCGGACGCGGTCGCGACCGCGTCGCGCGTCAGCACCACCAGGCGCGATGCCGCGAGCCGGTCGTCGGCCGACCAGTCCTGGACGGCGGCCAGGACGCGGTGGACGGCCCGGTGCGCCGCGCCGAGCGTGTCGGCATCAGCGGCGTCACCGGCGGCCGGCAGCTCCGCGAGGACGACGACGTCGGGCGCCGTGGCGCCGGCGTCCAGGGCCGCCCGCAGGCCGGCCGGTTCGTCGTGGCGCTCGAACTGCCCGCCGGGGGCGCCGTTCCCGATCCAGACCCAGCGCTCCTCGTCGAGGGCGCGCGGGTGCGGGCCGGGCGGCCGCTGCCACTCCAGGCGCAGCAGCGAGTGTCCCGGCCGAGGCGGCGGCCCGGTGCAGCGCCTCGGCGGTCACCGGGCGCATCCCGAGGGACGCGATGGTGACGACCGGGCGGCCCGTGGGGTCCGCGGCGGTGACGGACAGGGACTCCGGTCCGGTGAAGCGGATCCGGGCCCCGCAGCCGGACGGCGCCGGTGGCGTGCAGGGCGACGCCGCTCCCAGGAGAACGGCAGCCGGGTCACGGCGTCGTCCGCGGCCGCTCCGGGCAGGCCGACGAACGCCGCGGCGTGCAGCGCCGCGTCGAACAGGGCCGGGTGCAGCCCGTAGCCGCCGGCCGGTCCGCCGCTCTCGGGGAGCTCGACCTCCACGAAGACGTCCCCGTCGAGGCGCCAGCCGCGCTTCAGCCCCTGGAACGCGGCTCCGTAGTGCAGCCCGTTCTTGGCCAACTGGCGGTAGCAGTCGTCGAGTTCGATCTCCTCGGCGCCGGCGGGCGGCCAGGCCTGCGGGAGGTCCTCGGAGCGCTCGCCGTCGCGGGCCAGCGTGCCCTCGGCGTGCAGGGTCCACGGATCGTCGGACCGGGCCTCGCCGGAGCGCGCGTGGACGGTGACGGAGCGCCGCCCCGACTCGTCCGGTGCCCCGAGGGCCAACTGGACGCGGACCGTGTCCTGTTCGGGCAGGATCAGCGGCGCGTGGAGGACCAGCTCCTCCAGCACCTCGCAGCCCGTCTGCCCGCCGGCGTGCAGCGCCAGGTCCACCAGCGCCCTGGGTACCGGCACGACGAGGACGTCGGCGACGCCGTGGTCGGTGAGCCAGGGGTGGGTCCGGGCCGACAGCGTGCCGGTGAACAGCGCGTCCCGCCGTCCGGCAGGGAGGACGGCGGCGCCCAGCAGGGGGTGGTCGACGCCGTCGAGCCCGGCCGACGCCAGGTCGGCCTCGGGTGCGGCGGCCTCCTCCAGCCAGTAGCGGCGCCGCTGGAAGGCGTAGGTCGGCAGGTCCACCGGCCGCGGTCCGGCGTGGTCGAAGACCTGCGCCCAGTCGACGGGTGATCCCGTGCGCGTGGGCCTCGCCGAGCGCGGTCAGCAGCCGTGCCGTGCCGCCCTCGTTGCGCTTGCGCCGCAGCGAGTCGAAGGTCAGGACGCCGTCGGCCGCACACGTCGCGATGGTCTCCTGGACGCCGACGGTGAGCACCGGGTGCGGGCTCATCTCGACGAAGCCGGTGTGGCCGTCGTCCGATGAGCCGGCGGACGGTGCGGTCGAACTGGACGGTCTCGCGGAGGTTGGTGATCCAGTACTCGGTGTCCAGGATCGTGGTGTCGACGGGCTCGCCGGTCACCGTCGAGTAGAACGGCACCTCCGACCGGCGCGGCGCGATGCCGGCCAGCGTCTCCCGCGAGGGTCTCGCGGATCTCCTCGACCTGGGCCGAGTGCGAGGCGTAGTCCACCGGGATCTTCTTGGCGCGCAGACCGTCGGCGGTGAACGCCTCGATCGCCTCGTCCAGTCCCGTGGGGTCGCCGGAGATGACCACGGCGCGCGGGCCCGTTGACCGCCGCGACCGACACGGAGCCGTCCCAGCGCTCCAGTTCGCGCAGCACCCGGTCGACGGGGGCGGCGACCGAGACCATCCCGCCGCGGCCCGACAGGACCCGCAGCGCCTTGCTGCGCACGGCGACGATGCGGGCCGCGTCGTCCAGGGAGAGCGCGCCCGCGACGTGGGCCGCGGCGATCTCGCCCTGCGAGTGCCCGACGACCGCGGCCGGTTCCACGCCGAAGGAGCGCCACAGCGCCGCGAGGGAGACCATCACCGCGAACAGCGCCGGCTGCACGACGTCGACGCGTTCCAGGGTCGGCGCGCCGGACCGGCCCCGCAGCACCTTCGTCAACGACCAGTCCACGTACGGGGCGAGGCTCTTCTCGCACGCCTCGATGGACTCCCGGAAGACCGGTGAGGTGCTCATCAGCTCGGCGGCCATGCCCGGCCACTGGGAGCCCTGTCCGGGGGAACACGAAGGCGAGGCGGTCCCGGTTCGCCGCGACGCCCAGCGCCACCTGCTCGCCCTGCTCGCCGTCGGCGAGGGCGGCGAGGCGCGCGACGGCCTCGGCGCGGTCCGCGGCCACCACGACGGCCCGGTCCGGCAGCGCCGCCCGGGTCGCGGCCAGCGAGTACGCCACGTCCGCGTCCGGGACCTCGGTGGGCCTCCAGGAACGCACGGATCCGGCCGGCCTGGGCGCGCAGGCCCGCGGCGGCCGGCGGCCGGAGACCAGCCAGGGCAGCGGACGGGCGTCGCCGTCCCCGTCGGACGCCGGGGCGGGTCGGGCTCGGTTGCACCCTCGAGCCCCACTATCACTCCCAACACGTACGTTCTGCACTGATTCCTCTCATCTTCCCTACAATACTCAACTACCCCGCTCCGTTGTTGTTGCTTCCACCCTCCCTCTTAGCACGATCCACACTTCAGTGTGCATATCAGGCGGAGCCCGAGCCCCGACCCGGCCCCCCGCGCGTCCGCCACGGGGACCGGCACGACGACCCAGTCCGCCTTGCCTGGATGGTCATCCAGCGGTTCCGGCGGGGGGCCGCGCGCGTACAGCGGCGACCTGATACACGCCCGCCCATGCCCGCGCCGGATGTCACCGCCTCCGCCCGCTCCTTCCTCTTCCCTCGGCACCTGGCACCCACAACACCCACGAGGTCCTACTAGGCAACGCGGATACGGGCGCTCCCCGTTACCTCGCTTGCGACCGCAGACCCCCGGCGGCGCGACACGGCACACGGGCCGTCCGTGCGTTGGAACGCGGGACCGCGCCACGCAGGCAGCCCCTCCCCCCCTCGCAGCAGCCTCCCTTCACAAGCCCCGCTTACCCCAGACGACGGCGAGCAGGTGCGAGCAGGTGGCGATGGGGCGTCGCGCGCGACACGGGGGACAGCCTCTGCCTTCGTGTTCCCAGGACAGGGCTCCCAGTGGCCGGGCATTGCCGATTGCGAGGTGTGATGTTAGCACATCACCGGTCTTCCGGGAGTCCGTCGAGGCTTGCGAGAAGTAGCTCTGCGCCCGTACGGTTGGACTGGTTCGTTGACGAAGGTTCTTTGGGGGACGGTTCGGGCGCGCGGCTATAACGCTTGGTATTTTAGGTCGACGTCGTGCGTTGCCGGGGCTGTTCTGCGGGTGATTTGTTTACTGCTCGGTCGGCGCTGTGGCGCTTCCTTCGGCGTGTTGACCCGGCCGCGGGTCGTTCGTGCACTCGCGGGCGATGATCGCCTTGCGTGCCCACGTCGCTGTGCGCGCTCTCCCTGGACGACGCGGCCCGCATCGTCGGCGTTGTGTCGCTAGCAAGGAGCTGCGTGGGTGTGTGTGTTGGTTGGTGGGGTTTTGTGGTCTGTCGGGGCGCGGCGGTGATTGGTCTCGGGTTGTTCGCCGTCCCCCGTTCGACCGGGTGCTGCGCGGTACTGGAGCGCTGGGACGGCTCCGTTCGGTCGCGCGGCGGTCCAACGGGTCGCGCGCCGTGGTCATGCTCGGGCGACCCCACGGGACTGGACTGGGCGATGAGGCGTTTCACTCGCCGACGGTGTTTGCGCGCCAAGAAGATTCCCTTGGTGGACTACGCCTCGCACTCGGCCCAGGTCGAGGAGATCGCGAGATCCTGCGGGAGACGCTGGCCGGCATGCGTCGCGCGCGTCGGATGTTGCCGTTCTACTCGACGTGTGACGGATGCCCGCGACACCACGATGCTTTGGACACCGAGTACTGAGTTGATACCAACCTCCTCGGAGACCGTCCAGTTCGAACTGCACCGTCCGCCGGTCATCGTCGACGGCCTACACCGGTCTTCGGTTCGAGATGAGCCCGCACCCGGTGCTCACCGTCGGCGTCCAGGAGACCATCGTACGACTGTGGGCGGTCCGTCATGGCGTCCTGTACCTCGACTCGCTTGCGCGCAACGAGGGCGGCACGTGCAGGGGCTGCTGACCGCGCTCGGCGAGGGCCTCACGCGCAGGGGATCCCCGTCGACTTGGCGGCAGGTTCTTCGACCACTGCCGCGACCGCGGCCGGTGGTAACTGTAGTCGACTACCGCCTTTCCAGCGCGCGCTCGCCCTACTGGTCTCGGAGGAGGCCGCCGCACCCGAGGGCCGATCCTGGCCGGCGTAGGCCTGGGTTCTCGACCGTGCGTCGACAAACCCCCTTGCTGGGCGCCGCCGTCTCCACTCCGGACCAGGGAACGCTTGTCAACCGGCCACTTGCTGTCGGCCTCGTGACTCACCCTTGGCTTCACCGACCCACGGCACGTCGCTCTGACGTCCTCGTGTCGTGTCACGGTTACCTCAGCTGGTTGGATACCTGGCGACTGCACGCCGGCGGGGCAGACGGGCTGCGAGG
>NZ_BAAAXZ010000003.1:0-18097 GCF_039535865.1 Streptomyces thioluteus | reverse complement strand
CCCCCCCCCCCTTTTACCCCCTATTGCAGATTTACAAATGATCCCAGAAGAAAAGGGTGAGCAGAGCTTGCGTCGCTATTCCTGCCTCGCGACCTCGCCTGCTGAGGCGGCCGACCGAGGCGTCGCCGTCGAGATCGACGCCGTGCTCGCGGCCGCACGCTGCCCTCGACCGTCGCCGCCGGCTGCCCGTGCCGCGCCGACCGCTTCTCCCTGCGTGCACGAGCGACGCGATGCGCGATCGAGAGCTGCGCCGGCCCAGGGCCAGGCCGACCGCGCTGGTCGCTCAATCCTCCCGTACAACGTCGCGCGTCCCTGTGCTGCTGCACTACATGCTCACGACCGCTTGCAGCATCAGGAGCGGACTCCTGGTCATGGTTGCAGGCCGAGGTGTGCCGACGGCTGGCCGCCCCGCCCGGCTCCAAGGTCTACGGCGTGCGCGTCACGGTCAAGGCCGCCTGGTACGCCGAGGTGAAGCGGGCCGGCGCCATCGGCCGCAACTGTCTTCTGGCCCGCCCCGAACGTCGACTCCGCCTCGTGTCGCTGGTGCGCCGTGCGAAGCCCATCGAGACCACGGCCACCAAGGCGGAGGTCTTCGCCGTCGTGGACAGCCGCGTTCGCCCAGCTGCGCCAAGACGCTGCGCGCCGCGCTCGCCGGCTGGGCGGGGCTCCGCGGCGCGGAGGCCGCGCTGGTCGCTGGCGGGGGTCTCGCCGCAGGCCCGCGGGGAGTCGCTGACGGTCGACGAGTTCGTGGGCCATCGCCGAGCCAAGCAGGACTGATCCGCCTGCCCCTTGAGGAGCTGTTCCCCGTGTACCGCGTCGTCGCCCTCGTCCGTCACCGTCCGCGTGCCCGCCAAGGTCAACGTCCAGCTCGCCGATCGCCGGGCCGCGGTCCGACGCTTTCCACGCGCTGGCCCAACGTCTTCCTCGCGTGTCGTTGTACGACCACGTCACCGTCACGCCGCGACGGGCTGCGGGTGACTGCTCCGGGCCGGACGCGGCGCAGGTGCCGCGGACGCCTCGGAACCTGGCCGCGCAGGGCCGCCCTCGGCCCTCGCCGGGCGGTACGGGCGTACGGCGGACGTCCATATCCACATCGACAAGGACATCCCCGTCGCCGGTGCATGGCCGGCGAAGTTCGGAGCGCGGACGGGGTCGGGCGCGCTGGTGGCGTGCGACGCCGCTCTGGGGCACCGGTGCCCTCGCGCTCCGAACTCCTGATCATCTGTGCCGGAATTGGGCAGTGACGTCCCCTTCAGTCTGATCCGTGGGCCGCGTCTGGGGGAGGGTCGGGGCGAGGTGCTCACCCCGCTGGAGACGGGCGGCACCTTCCACTGGGTCTTCGCCGTCGCGGACGGGGGCCTGTCGACGCCGGCCGTCTACGGCGAGTGCGACCGGCTGCGGGCGGCCGCGGGTGCCGATCCGGGGCCGGGCCAGCCGTCCGCCTCCCCCGCGCTCCTCGCCGCGCTGCGCGCGGGCGACGCGGCGGCGCTGGCGGCGTCCGTCTCCCACTCCAACGACCTCCAGCCGGCGGCGCTTTCGCTGCGGCCGTCGCTGGCGGCGACGCTCGCCGCCGGCACCGAGGCGGGCGCCCTGGCCGCCCTGGTCTCCGGCTCCGGCCCGACGACGGCCTTCCTGGTGAAGTCCCGGGAGGACGGGGAGCGGGTGGCGGCGGCGCTGGCGGCGTCGGGGACGTGCCGGGCGGTGCGGGGGGCGGCGGGGCCGGTGGAGGGGGCGGTGGTGGTGGCCTGAGGGTTTTCCGCCCCCGGCCCGCCCTTTCACCGTTTCCCACAGGGGCTGCGCCCCTGCGCGACCCCGCGGCGCGCGCTCCGCGCGCGGGGCCCGCGCTCCGCGCGGTGGCGGGGCTTCGCCCCTGCGCCCCACCGGGGGCTCCGCCCCCTGGACCCCTGACCGGGGCTGCGCCCCTGGACCCCTGAAGCGCCCTGTGGGCTCCCCCAGAGGGGGTACCCCCAGTCCTCAAACGCCGGACGGGCTGAAATGGCGCGTCGATCCAGCCCGTCCGGCGCTTGAGGACAATGCGGCGAAGCCGCATTGCGGGGTCCGGGGCGGAGCCCCGGAAGCGGGGTGCAGGGGGCGCAGCCCCCGCTTCACCGTGCGGAGCGCGGTGCCGGGCCGAGGGGCGCAGCCCCGGAAGAAACGGTGAAAGGGCGGGACCGGGGCAAAACCCCCAACAGGCCCCCCGCCCCAGGGGTAGGGCTGTCCCCACCCCCACAACACCCGCTGCTCCCATGGGCCCGCACCCCCGCCCACCCCTACCGTCGATCCCATGATCGGCAAGCTCGCCCGGCGCTCCCTGCGCCACCGCACCGGCGGATTCCTCGCCACCTTCCTCGCCCTCGCCATCGGCGCGACCATCGTCATGGCCTGCGGCGGCCTCATGGAGACCGGGATCCGCAACAACGTGCCGCCGCAGCGCCTCGCGGGCGCCCCGATCGTCGTCACGGGCGAGCGCACGTACCGGCAGCCGGGGGAGAAGCACGCGGCCGTGCTTCCCGAACGGGCCGGTATCCCGGCCGGGTTGGCGGAGCGGGCCGGCCGCGTGCCCGGCGTCCGCCGCGCCGTCGGCGAGCGCACCTTCGACGTGACCCTGGACCGCGCGGGCGCGGCGGAGGCCCACGGCTGGGAGTCCGCCGCGCTCACCCCGTACGGGCTCGACGGCACCGCCCCCCGCCCCGGCGAGGTCGTGCTGGACACGAACCTCGCCGCCCGGACCGGCAAGCGCGTCGGCGACACCGTACGCATCGCCACCCACGGCGGAAGCGCGGCCGCGTACCGCCTCAGCGGCATCGCCCACAGCGGCCAAGTCCCGCGCCCCACCCTGTTCTTCGCCACCGCCGACGCCGAGCGCCTCGCCCCCCACCCGGGCACGGTCGCCGACATCGCGATCGTCACCGAGCCGGGCGCGGACCGCGACGCCGTCCGCGAGCGGGTCGTCGAAGCCCTCGGCAGCGCGACCGGGACGACCGTGCTGACGGGCGACGACCGCGGCACCGTCGAGCACCCGGAAGCCGTCCGCGGCGCCGGCGATCTGATCGCCCTCTCCGGCGTGTTCGGGGGACTCGCCGTCGCCGTCTCGGTGTTCGTCGTCGCCGGCACCGTCGGCCTGTGCGCGCAGCAGCGCCGCCGTGAACTCGCCCTGCTGCGGGCGGTCGGCGCCGGCAAGGGGATGCTGCGCCGGATGATCGTCGGCGAGACGTTGCTGGTCGCGGTCCTCGCGGCGGCCGCCGCCTGGTTCGCCGGGCCCGTCGTGGGCCGGCGGCTGTTCGACGCGCTGGTGGACAGCGGAATGGCCGCGGAGACCCTGGAGTTCGGCCAGGGGTGGATCCCGGCGATGCCCGCGTTCGGGGCGCTCCTGCTGACCGCGGTGGGCGGCGGGCTCCTGGGTGCCCGGCGCGCCGTGGCGGCCCGCCCGGTCGAGGCGCTGGGCGAAGCCGCCGTCCAGGAACGGTGGTTCACGCCCGTCCGGCTCCTGCTGGGGCTGCTGTTCCTGGCGGGAACGGCCGCGCTGGGCATCGTCACGGCGCTGGTCCTGCGCGGCCCGGTCGCGGCGAGCACCGCCGGACCCACCGTGATGTGCGCGGCCGTCGGCCTCGCCCTGCTCGGCCCGTGGTTCACCAAGGCCGTGACGGTGCTGCTGTACTGGCCCGTGCGCCTGCTCACCGGCGCGTCCGGCCGGCTCGCGGCCCTCAACTGCCGTGCCACGGCGGTCCGTACGGCCGCCGTCGCCACCCCGGTGATGCTCGTGACCGCCCTCGCCACCGGCATGATCTACCTCCAGACCAGCACGGCCGCCCTCACCGGGAAGGCGTTCGCCGACGACCTGCGCGCCGACGCCGTACTGACCTCCCCCGCCGGCGTGGACCCGGCCCTGGCGGCGGCCGTGCGCCGGCTGCCGGAGGTCGCCGCCGCGAGCCCGTACGTCACGAGCACCGGCTACACCGAGAGCCCGCACGACGGCGGCGAGAGCAAGCGCGGACTGCCCCTGACGGGCATCGGCGCGGACGGGGCGGAACGGACCGTCGGCGCGCGGGTCACCGCCGGCAGCCTGGCCGCGCTGCGCGGCGACGCCGTCGCCCTGCCCGAGCCGCTCGCCCGCCGGATCCACCGCGGCGTGGGGGACACCCTGCGGCTGCGCCTGGGCGACGGCACCGCCGCGGACGTCCGGGTGGTCGCCCTGGTCGCCGCCCGCGAGGGCTACGAGCACGCCCTGACCGGCGTCGAACTGCTCGCCCCGCACACCACCCGCGGCCTGCCGTCGCAGATCGTGGTCCGCGCGGCCGACGGCACCGGCCGCGACCGGCTCATGGCCGCGCTCGGCCGCTTCGCCGGACGCCACCCGGGGCTGGAGGTCCGCGACCGGGACGCGCTGACCGCCGGGCATGCCGCGGACACCCGCACCCAGGCATGGGTGAACTACCTCGTCGTGGGCATGCTCGTCGCCTACACCGTCGTCTCGGTCGTCAACACGACCGCCGTCGCCGTCGGCAACCGCCGCAAGGAGTTCGCGCTCCAGCGGCTCACCGGGGCGACCAAGGGCCAGGTGCTGCGCATGATGACGGTCGAGGGGAGCCTGGTCGCCCTGGTCGGCGTCGTCCTGGGCACGCTGGCGGCCGCCACCGCGCTCGTCCCGTTCGCCCTCTCCGCCTCCGACCGCGTCCTGCCGTACGGGCCCGTCACGGTCTACCTCGGCATCGTCGCCGGAGCCGTGGCCGTGACCCTCGGCGCGACGCTGCTGCCCGCGTGGGCGGCGCTGCGCACCCGGCCGGTGGAGGCGGCCAGGGTCTAGTCCGGGGCCCGGTGGGGGCATGGGATCCTGGAGGGGTATCCCGAAGCGAGGAGCCTCACCCCCATGGCAGCCAACCTGGTCAATCTGGAAGCCGTCGACAAGGTGTACGGCACCCGTGCGCTGCTCGACGGCATTTCCCTCGGCGTCAACGAGGGGGACCGGATCGGCGTGGTCGGCCGCAACGGCGACGGCAAGACCACCCTCATCCGCGTCCTCGCCAAGCTGGAGGAGGCCGACAAGGGCCGCGTCACCCACGCGGGCCACCTGCGCCTCGGCGTCCTCACCCAGCACGACTCGCTGGACGCCTCCGCGACCGTCCGGCACGAGGTGATCGGCGACCTCGCCGACCACGAGTGGGCCGGCAACGCCAAGATCCGTGACGTGCTCACCGGGCTGTTCGGCGGGCTCGACCTGCCCGGCTTCCCGCAGGGCCTGGACACCGTCATCGGCCCGCTCTCCGGCGGCGAGCGCCGGCGCATCGCCCTGGCGAAGCTGCTGATCGCCGACCAGGACCTCGTCGTCCTCGACGAGCCCACCAACCACCTGGACGTCGAGGGCATCTCCTGGCTCGCCGGCCACCTGCGGGAGCGCCGCTCGGCGCTCGTCTGCGTCACGCACGACCGCTGGTTCCTCGACCAGGTCTGCACCCGGATGTGGGACGTCCAGCGCGGCACGGTCCACGAGTACGAGGGCGGCTACAGCGACTACGTCTTCGCCCGCGCCGAGCGGGAGCGGATCGCCGCCACCGAGGAGGCCAAGCGGCAGAACCTGATGCGCAAGGAGCTCGCCTGGCTGCGGCGCGGCGCCCCGGCGCGCACCAGCAAGCCGCGCTTCCGCATCGAGGCGGCGAACGAGCTGATCGCGGACGTGCCGCCGCCGCGGGACAACGCCGAGCTGATGAAGTTCGCGAGCTCCCGGCTGGGCAAGACGGTCTTCGACCTGGAGAACGTCACCGTCCAGGCCGGTCCGAAGGTGCTGATCGAGCACCTGACGTGGCAGCTCGGCCCCGGCGACCGGGTCGGCCTCGTCGGCGTCAACGGCGCCGGCAAGACCTCCCTGCTGCGCACGCTCGCCGAGGCGGCCCGGTCGGAGGGCGAGAAGCAGCCCGCGGCGGGCAAGGTCGTCGTCGGCAGGACGGTGAAGCTGGCCTACCTGTCGCAGGAGGTGGCCGAACTTCCCCCCGCCATGCGGGTGCTGGAGGCCGTCCAGCAGGTGCGCGACCGCGTGGACCTCGGCAAGGGCCGGGAGATGACGGCGGGGCAGCTGTGCGAGAAGTTCGGCTTCACGAAGGAGAAGCAGTGGACGCCGGTCGGGGACCTGTCCGGCGGTGAGCGCCGCCGGCTCCAGCTGCTGCGCCTGCTGATGGACGAGCCGAACGTGCTGTTCCTCGACGAGCCGACCAACGACCTCGACATCGAGACGCTGACGCAGCTGGAGGACCTGCTCGACGGGTGGCCCGGCTCGATGGTCGTCATCAGCCACGACCGGTACTTCGTGGAGCGCACGACGGACCGGGTGTTCGCGCTGCTCGGCGACCGCTTCCTGCGGATGCTGCCGCGGGGCCTGGACGAGTACCTGGAGCGGCGGGAAGCGGTGCTGAGCGCCGCCGCCCCTGCGCCGGCGCCCGCCGCCGCCAAGCCCTCGAAGTCCGCCGGGGACGCGCGGGCCGCGAAGAAGGAGCTGCAGAAGATCGAGCGCCGGCTCGACAAGGTGAGCGAGCTGGAGGCGAAGCTCCACGAGCGGATCGCCGCGCAGGCGACGGACTTCGCGGCGGTGGCGAAGCTGGACGCGGAGCTGCGGGAGCTGGCGGGGGAGCGGGAGGAACTGGAGCTGCGCTGGCTGGAGCTGGCGGAGGAGGTGTAGGGCGGCTGGGCTGCGCGGGGGTTTCCTCCCCGCCCCGCCCTTTCCCCGTCTCCACAGGGGCTGCCGCCCCTGCGCCACCCCTCCCCCGGAGGGGGCACCCCCGGCGCACTGCCGCACGCGGGGCCCGCGCTCCGCGCGGCGGGCGGGGCTCCGCCCCTGCACCCCGGCGGGGGCTCCGCCCCCTGCACCCCCAACCGGGGCTCTGCCCCCCCGCACCCCGTCGGGGGCTGCGCGCCCTGCACTCCCAACCGGGGCTCCGCCTCTGGCCCCCGCCGGGGGCTGCGCCCTCTGCGCCCCCAACCGGGGCTGCGCCCCTGGCCCCGCCGGGGGCTGCGCCCTCTGCGCCCCCGACCGGGGCTCCGCCTCTGGCCCCCGCCGGGGGCTGCGCCCTCTGCGCCCCCGACCGGGGCTCCGCCTCTGGCCCCCGCCGGGGGCTGCGCCCTCTGCGCCCCCGACCGGGGCTCCGCCTCTGGCCCCCACCGGGGGCTGCGCCCTCTGCGCCCCCAACCGGGGCTGCGCCCCTGGCCCCACCGGGGGCTCCGCCCCCTGGACCCCTGCCGGGCTGCGCCATTGAGCCCCGGCAGGGCTGCCCCGCCCCGACTCCGGGGCGCGGCTTCGCCGCCCCGTCCTCCGAACTCCCCCGGGGAGCACCCTCCAGCCCGTCCGGCGCTTGAGGACATCGCCCGGAGGGCGATTCGGGGTGCAGGGGGCGTAGCCCCCGCTGGTGCCCGAAGGGCGGCTCGGGGCCGGGGACTTGCCCCGGGAAACGGAGAAAGGGCGGGGCGGGGCAACTCCAACCCCCGACACCCCACCTGGCACAACCCCCTCACAACGGTCTCGTCACAGCCCGGTATCGGCTCCCCCGCCCACCCACAAGCAGCCCATCCCCCCGTATTACCGGGTGATACAAAGAACACCCGCTCACGTGCCGCTCACCGGCGGGATCCGCACCCGATGCGCTCCTTCCCGGGAGAGCGCCCGCGCCGGCCGGCGCCATGGCGTGACCGGGATCGCGGGGGAGGCCGCCCGGGCCGGCGGGTTCCGCGCGTCCATGCGTAAAGAGGCAAGCTGATGTCACAGCCGCCCCAGCCCCCCCAAGGCTTCGGCGCACCCCAGGACCAGCCCCCCGGTTTCGGGGCTCCTCCCGCCATGCCGCCCCAACCGCCCCCGGCCCAGCCGGCGCCGCCGGTACCTCCGGCGCCCCCGACAGCGCCACCCGCCCCGTCGGCGCCCCCGGTCGCGCCCCCCACGCCCCCCACTGCCCCCTCGTACGGTTACCCGCAGACGCCCCCGCCGCCCCCCGGCGGCTACGGCTACCCGGCCGCGTACCCGCAGGGCCCGTACCCGCAAGGCTCGTACGCACCCCCGCCCCCGCCCCCGGCGAAGAACAAGAAGCGCACGGCCGTCGTCGTCGGCGCCGTCACCGCCTTCGCGCTCCTCCTCGGCGGAGGGATCTGGTACGCCGCCCAGGGCGGCGGTGACGACACGAAGAACGACAAGGCCGACACCGCCCCCGACAACAAGGGCGACAAGGGCGCCAAGGGCGCCGAGCAGGGCAAGAAGGACGTCGGCAAGGCCCAGGAAGGCAAGTTCCTCTTCGGCGCCGACCTGGTCCCGATCAAGGACACCAGCCGTCCCGCCGGCGGCATGTGGGTCACCGACAAGGTCTTCGCCAAGGGCGACCTCGACAAGGTGGTCGGCTACGGCCTGACCGGCGGCAAGCAGTGGGAGATCCCGCTGGACGGCGACATCTGCTCGGCGCCCAAGCACGTCACGGCCGACGGCAAGACGGCCGTGCTGGTCGCGCAGGCGCCGCCCAGCGACAGCAAGCCGTACGGCGGCCCGTGCAACCAGGTCGTGGCCCTCGACCTGAACAACGGCAAGAAGTTGTGGCAGAAATCGGTCAAACTCGGCGACAAGGAGGTCACGTTCGCCGAAGTGACCGTCGGCGGCGGCACCGTCGCCGCGGGCGGCCTGGGCGGCGGCGCCGCCTGGTCGCTGGACGGCAAGGAGCTGTGGAAGCCCAAGGCCGACGACTCCTGCCGGGACGACGGCTACGGCGGCGGGAACAAGCTCGTCGCGGTGCAGCGCTGCGGCGACTACGAGCGCCCGCAGATGAAGGTCCAGACGCTGGACCCGGTGACGGGCATGCCCAAGTCCTCCTTCAAGGTGCCCAGCGGGCTGAACTACGTGCACGTGGTGTCGACGGACCCCCTGGTCATCGGCGTCAACGCGGGTGACCACACGGGCAACGGCGTCTCCGACTTCATGGCGATCGACGACAGCGGCAAGGACGGCAAGCTGCGCAGCAAGATCGCCACGGAGAACGGCAAGTTCGTCCCGCGCTGCCCTTCGACCAACGTGGAGGGCTGCTACAAGATCGCCGTCTCCAAGGACACCTTCTACATGCCGTCGGACGACCACCAGACCGGCAAGGCCGGCGAGGGCCGGCCGCGTCAACGAGGTTGTGGCGTACGACCTGTCCAACGGCCGGGCGAAGGGCAGGACCGACGGCCGGGTGAGCTCCACGATGGTGCCGATCGGCACGGACAAGGACGGCGCGGCCATCGTCTACCGGACGGCGAGCTGGCGCGCGGGCGGATCGGTCGTCCGGATCGACCCGAACACCTTCGCCGCGCAGGAGCTGTTGAAGAACCCGCTCGACACGCAGAAGGTCGAGAGCCAGATCTCTCCGCAGTTCGAGCAGGCCATCTGGACGCAGGGGCGGCTCTACCTGGGCCGCAACTACATCCACAAGCCGAGCCCGTTCGCGGACGGCAAGGAGTACATCGCCATGATCTGGGGCACCGGCTGACCGGTCCGGACCCTGGTCGTACCGCCCTCGATCGACTGACCGTGGTTGACGACCGGTTGACGCTCCGCTGATCATTTGGCGAGCGCTCGACGCCGTATCCCTGTCCATCGCGCGTACATGCCTGAACGATCCGTTTCAGACGCGAAGTACACGTGATTGGCAGGGATTTCGGCATTCCGGGGGACTTCTCACGAGTAGGGGGCGCGGAACGTCGAACAAGCGTGTAGCTTCCGGGGGCAAGAGGGCGACAAAGAGACGTAGCGACGTAAGAGCGTGGCTACGTCGACGACACGGAGACGTACGCGGGCGACAGGGGGGCAGCGCATGGGCGTGCGGCTCATGGTGGTCGATGACCACCGACTGCTGGCCGAGGCCCTCGCCTCGGCGCTGAAGTTGCGCGGGCACAGGGTGCTGGCGGCGGCCGCGCCGAGCGCGGGGCGCGGCAGATCTGGTGGTGAGCCGCGCTCCCGAGGTGTGCCTGCTGGGCACGGCGGCCCCGGCCGAGCCGGGGGCGTTCGAGCCCGTCGTCCGGATCAAGCGGGAGCGGCCGCAGGTCGCCGTCGTGGTGCTCGGGCCGGTGCCGAGCCCGCTGGGCATCGCGGCGGCCTTCGCCGCCGGTGCCTCCGGCTACGTCCGGCACAACGAGCGCATCGAGGGCGTCGAGCGGGCCATGCTCAAGGCCCGCGCGGGCGAGGCCGCGGTCGAACCCCAGCTGCTCCAGGGCGCGTTCACCGAGCTGCTCAACCCGGCGGCCCAGCCCGACGACGAGGGCGCCCGGCTGCTCCAGCTGCTGACCCCGCGCGAGGTCGAGGTGCTGGTGCGGGTCGCCGAGGGCGAGGACACCCGGCTGATCGCCGCCGGGATGGGCATAGCGCCCAGCACGGCACGCACCCACGTCCAGCGGGTCCTGATGAAGCTCGGGGTCGGCTCCCGGCTGGAGGCCGCGGCCCTCGCGGCCCGCACCGGGCTGCTGGACCGGGCCGCCGGCGGCCTGCCGGCTACTTCCCGCGGCGTGGTGGGGAGGCCGGGCGGAGCCTGAGCCAGACCAGGAACAGGACGCCGAGGACGAGCATGCCCAGCCCCGTCCAGAGGTTGATGTTGATGCCCTGGGCCTTGGCCAGGTCCTCGTCCGAGGCGGTGATCCCGGCGACGGTGACGACGACGCCGTAGACGGTGAACAGCCCGCCGATGACCAGGCGTATGTCGAAGAGCCGGGGCGGCCCCGTGCGGTCGTTCATAGCGATCCCCGATCAGAAGGAGAAGGGCACGTAGCAGGCGGCCGCGAGCACGACCGCGCCCCAGCCGAGCACGGCCGGCCTGCGGTACCAGGGGTCGTCGCCCGCCGGGGCGTCCGGCGGCCGCATGCCGTGGACCAGCCCCGCCAGCGACGCCGCCGGCCTGGGCTCGGTGAACAGGGAGACCGAGACCGTCACCACCGCGCCGACCGCGAACGCGGCGATCGCGGAGACGAAGTTGGCGCCCTGGTCGGAGGGGATGGACACGATCCCCTGCCGGTAGAGGACGAAGTAGTGGACCATCGCGGCCACGGTGCCGGACAGCAGCCCCCAGAAGCCGCCCGCCGCGGTGGTCCGCCGCCAGAACAACCCGATGACGAAGACGCAGAAGAGCGGGACGTTGAAGAAGGAGAACAGCGTCTGGAGGTAGTTCATGATGTTGGAGAAGGACGCGGCGAGGAACGCCGTCCCCCATGCCCGCGAGCACCCCGAGCACGGTCACCACCCGCCCGGCCGCCAGGTAGTACGCGTCGTCGCGGCCCGGCCGCACGTACGCGGCCCAGATGTCGCCGGTGAACACCGTGTTGAAGGACGAGACGTTGGCCGCCATCCCGGCCATGAAGGCCGCGAGCAGCCCGGTCACGGCCAGGCCCAGCACCCCGTTGGGCAGCAGGTCGCGCATCAGGACGGGGATCGCGTCGTTGTAGCTGAGCCCGCTGCCGGCCGTGCCCAGCGCCGGTTCCACCGCGAGGGCGATCAGGCCCGGCACCACGACCACCAGCGGAATCAGCAGTTTCGGGAACGCGGCGATCAGCGGGGTGCGCCGGGCCGCGCCGAGGTCCTTCGCGGACAGGGCCCGCTGCACCTCGGCGAAGTTGGTGGTCCAGTAGCCGAAGCTCAGGACGAAGCCGAGGCCCAGGACGATGGTGAGCCAGTTCGCGCCCAGCGGGTTGGCGTGGCCGATGCCCGTACCGCCCCAGGCGGTGAGGAAGTCCCCGCCGCGCCGCGCGGTCACCGCGTCGTCCAGCCCGTCCCAGCCGCCGACGCGCTCGAGTCCGACGACCGTCAGGGGGATCAGCGCGGCCAGGATGACGAAGAACTGCAGGACCTCGTTGTAGACGGCCGAGGTCAGGCCGCCCAGGGTGATGTAGGCGAGGACGAAGAAACCGGCCACGACCACGGCCACCCACTGCGGCCACCCGAGGAGCGACCGGAGCACGATGGCCATCGCGTAGAGGTTGACGCCCGCGATGAGCACCGAGGAGACGGCGAAGATGACCGAGGACAGCAGGTGCGAGGACGGCCCGAAGCGGCGCAGCAGGAACTCCGGTACGGAGCGCACCTCGGAGCCGTAGTAGAACGGCATCATCACCAGCCCCAGGAACACCATGGCCGGTATCGCGCCGATCCAGTACCAGTGGACCGTGTACACCCCGTACTGGGCGCCGTTGGCGGCCATGCCCAGGATCTCGGTGGCGCCGAGGTTGGCGGCGACGAAGGCGAGGCCGGTGACCCAGGCGGGCAGCGAACGGCCCGCCAGGAAGAAGTCCAGACTGGTCCGCACCGACCGGCGGGCGGCCCAGCCGACGCCCAGGACGACGGCGAAGTAGAGGGCGAGGATGGCGTAGTCGAGGCCGTCGACGGGGAGCCGGAGCCCGTCGGCCAGGTCGCGCATGGCGTGCGGATCGTGCAAGTCGCCCATGGGGACTCCTCGTTCACGGTTGACCGCGTTGTTGCCTCATGGTTCCTTGTGAAGCGCGGGGTGGGAAGGCACCGGTGAGGAGAGCCGAGGGCGTGAGGAAGACCGCGATCCGGCTCGCGGACGGCCGCGAGCTGCTCTACTACGACGCCCGGGACGGGGCCGCGCGCGACGCCGCCGACCCGCGCCCCCCTCGCCCCGGCCGGGCGCGGCACCGAGCTGCGCACCGATCCGCTGCTGGGCGACACGGTGGTCGTCGCCTCCCACCGCCAGGACCGCACCTACCATCCGCCGCCCGGGGCCTGCCCGTTGTGCCCCACCCGCGACGGCCGGCCGACCGAGATCCCGGCCGCCGACTACGAGGTCGTCGTCCTGGAGAACCGCTTCCCCGCCCTCGCCGGGCCCGGCCGCTGCGAGGTCGTCTGCTTCACCGCCGACCACGACGGCTCCTTCGCCGCCCTGGACGACGAGCGGGCCGCCCTGGTCCTCGCGGCGTGGACGGACCGCACGGCGGAGCTGTCCGCCCTCCCCGGCGTCGAGCAGGTCTTCTGCTTCGAGAACCGGGGCGCGGAGATCGGCGTCACCCTCACGCATCCGCACGGCCAGATCTACGCGTACCCGTTCGTGACCCCGCGCACGGAGCGCGTCCTCGCCTCCGTCGCCGCCCACCGCGGGCGCACCGGCCGCAACCTCTTCGACGATGTGGTGGCCGCCGAGGAGGCCGACGGGCGGCGCGTGGTGCTCGCCGGGGAGCACTGGACGGCGTTCGTGCCGTACGCGGCCCGCTGGCCCTACGAGGTCCACCTGCACCCCCGGCGCAGGGTGCCCGGCCTGACCGCCCTCGGCGCGGCCGCGCGGGCCGAGCTGCCGGGGCTCCAGCGGGAGCTGCTGCGCCGCTTCGACCGGCTCTTCGGCCCGGACGCCCCGCCCACCCCGTACGTCAGCGGCTGGCACCAGGCCCCCGTGCGCCACCCGCTGCGCGCGGAGTTCGCCCTGCACCTCGAGGTCTTCACCGTCCGCCGCACTCCCGGCAAGCTCAAGTTCCTCGCCGGTTCCGAATCCGGCATGAACGTGTTCATCAACGATGTGCCGCCGGAGGCCGCGGCCGAGCGACTGCGAGAGGCAGCAAGCGAATGAACACGAGCAAGTGCCTGGTCACGGGTGGTGCGGGCTATGTCGGCAGCGTCGTCGCGGCCCATCTGCTGGCGGCCGGGCACACCGTGACCGTGCTCGACGACCTCTCCACCGGCCACCGCGACGCCGTCCCGGAGGGCGCGCGCTTCATCGAGGGGCGCGTGCAGGACGCGGCGCGCCATCTGGACGGTTCGTACGACGCGGTGCTGCACTTCGCCGCCTGCTCCCAGGTCGGCGAGTCCGTCGCGCACCCCGAGAAGTACTGGCGCAACAACGTGGGCGGGACGCTCGACCTGCTCGACGCCATGCGCGGTGCGGGCGTGCGCACCCTGGTCTTCTCCTCCACCGCCGCCACCTACGGCGAACCGGCCGCCGTGCCGATCGGCGAGGACTCCCCGGCCGTCCCCCACCAACCCGTACGGCGCGAGCAAGCTCGCCGTGGACCACATGATCGCCGCCGAGTGCGCGGCCCACGGGCTGGCCGGCGTCTCGCTGCGCTACTTCAACGTGGCGGGCGCGCACGGCCGTTGGGGGGAGCGGCACGAACCCGAGTCGCACCTGGTCCCGCTCGTCCTGCGGGTCGCCCTCGGCGACCGGGCGGAGATCGCCGTCCACGGCGACGACTACCCGACCCCCGACGGCACCTGCGTCCGCGACTACCTGCACGTCGCCGACCTGGCCGAGGCCCATCTGCTGGCCCTGGCCGCCGCCCGCCCGGGCGAGCACCTGGTGTGCAACCTCGGCAACGGCAGCGGCTTCTCCGTCCGCGAGGTCGTCGAGACCGCGCGCGAGGTCACCGGCCACCCGATCCCGCAGCGCACCGGTCCCCGGCGGCCGGGCGACCCCGCCGTGCTGGTCGCCTCCGCCGAGCGGGCCCGCGAGGTCCTCGGCTGGCGGCCGCGCCGCCCGGACCTGGCCGGAATCATCGCGGACGCCTGGGACTTCGCGCGCCGCCCGGCGGAGTCCGCGCACCGCCCGGCCGAGGAGGAGGCCCGCTGAGCCGGGCCGGGCGCGTCGCGGACGCCTTCCGCGCGGTGTTCGGCACCGCGTGCGCGGGCGTCTGGTCCGCGCCCGGCCGCGTCAACCTCATCGGCGAGCACACCGACTACAACGGCGGTTCCGTGCTGCCCCTCGCTCTGCCGCGGCGCACCTGGGCGGCCGCCGCGCCCCGCGCCGACGGGCTGCTGCGGCTGCACTCCGCGCACTTCCCGGACGAGCCGGCCGAACTGGCCGTCGCGGAGCTGGAACCGGGCTCCGTATGCGGCTGGGCCGCCTACCCGGCGGGCGTCGCCTGGGCGCTGCGCCGGGCCGGGTACGGGCCGGACGGCGCGGACGTGCACGTGGAGACGGACGTGCCGCTGGGCGCCGGGCTGTCCTCCTCGGCGGCCCTGGAACTGGCCGTGGCGCTGGCCCTGACCGGGCTCGCCGGGCAGGAGGCGGACCGCCGCGAACTGGCCGGGCTGGCCCGGGACGCCGAGCACGCCTTCGCCGGGGTGCCCTGCGGAATCATGGACCAGACGGCCGCGGCGTGCTGCACCACGGGCCACGTGCTGCACCTCCGCACCCGCGATCTCGCCCTGCGCCAGGTCCCGTTCGACCCCGCGGCGCACGGGCTGCGGCTCCTGGTCGTGGACACCCGGGCCGCCCACGCGCTGCGGGACGGCGCGTACGCGGCGCGGCGCGCCGGTTGCGAGGCGGGCGCGCGGGCGCTCGGCGTACGGCTGCTGTGCGACCTGGCCCCTTCGCAACTTGACGGAGCACTGAGGCAGTTGAAGCCCGGATTGGCTCCCCTGGTGCGGCACGTGGTGACGGAGGAGGCGCGCGTCGCCCGGGTGGTGTCCCGTCTGGAGTCCGGGGGACCCGCGGTCCGTCGGGGAGGTGCTCACGGCCGGACACGCCTCGCTCCGCGACGACTTCGCCGTCTCCTGCGCCGAACTGGACCTGGCCGTGGCGGCCGCCTGCCGGGCCGGGGCGCTGGGCGCCCGGATGACCGGCGGCGGCTTCGGCGGCTCGGTGGTGGTGCTGACCGAGGAGGCGGACGCGGCGGGTGTGGCGCGTGACGTGGACGCGGCCTTCGCCGCCGGGGGGCACCGGCCGCCGCGGGTGTTCGCCGTGGCGCCGGAGGACGGAGCGCGGCGCGACCGCTGACCCGGAGGCCGCTGCGCGTCGCCCAACTGACCTGCGGTGCCGCGGGGGCTTGGGCCATCCGTGCGTCACATCGCGTCGTTCCGCGTCGTTCACCGCCTCAATACTGAACAGAAAGCTCACCATAAACATCCGGGTCAAGCAGTTTTGCGAATCGGCTTCCGTTGTCGTACCCCGGCCGTACGCTGAGCAGAGCGTCGGTGGGGGCCGACGCCGATCAGGGGGCGAGACAGGCAGGTACGACGCCCGGGGCGGGGTAGTTGTCGGAGCGCGGCGGCGGCCGCGCGCCGGGACGACGGCTCCGTACCGGGCGCCGTACCCGCACTGCGCGCCTCCCCGGATTTGGGGGTGGTTGTGGCACGTATTCGGGTACTGGTCGTCGACGACCACCGCATCTTCGCCGAGTCCCTCGCCGCCGCGCTCGCGGCGGAGCAGGACGTGGACGTCTCGGCGGCCGGCAGCGGGCCGGCTGCGCTGCGCGCGCTGGAGCGCGCGGCGGTGGAGGGACGTCGCTACGACGTCCTGCTGATCGACGCCGATCTGGGCGCGGTGGCCGTGGAGGCCGCCCGGGCCCGGAGCAGCGGCGGCCGCCCGGCCGGCAGGGCCCGGGGCCGGACGGCGGTGGCGTGGTGGACGGCATCTCGCTGGTGGCCGGGGTGCGCTCGGGCCACCCCGGGGGTGCGGACGGTGGTCCTCGCCGAGCGCGACGACCCGCGGCGGGGCGGCCCGCCGCGCTGCAGGCCGGCGCCGGCGGCTGGGTCGCCAAGGACTGTTCGCTCTCGCGCCTGCTCGCGGTGATACGCGGAGTGCTGAGGGACGAGACGCACCTGCCGCCCGCGCTGCTCACGCGGCGTGCTGCGGGAGCTCACGGCCGCACGCAAGCACCGCACGGAGAGCGAGCGGCTGGTGGAGTCGCTGACCCCGCGCGAGCGCGAGGTGCTCCGCTGCATGGTGGCCGGGCTGGGCCGCAAGGCCGTCGCGGAGCGGCTCTACCTCTCCCCGCACACGGTCCGCACCCACATGCAGAACGTGCTGGGCAAGCTCGGGTGCACTCCACGCTCGCCGCGGTGGCGCTGGCCCGCCGCGCCCGGGGTCGGCCCGGTGGACCTAGCCGGGGACGTTGTCGAACGGGGCGGTCAACTGGCGTAGCAACCCGGCCAGTTCGTGGCGCTGGGCGGTGGAGAGCTCGGCGAGGATCGCGCGCTCCTGGGCGAGCAGCCCGGCGAGCGCCTCGTCCGCCCTGTCCTGCCCCTCCTCGGTGAGCCGCACCAGCACGCCGCGCCGGTCGTTGGGGTCGGGCTCGCGCCGCACGAGGCCCTTCTTGGCCAGCCGGTCGATCCGGTTGGTCATGGTGCCCGAGGTGACCAGGGTCTGGGTGAGCAGCTGCCCGGGGAGAGAGCTGGTAGGGCGCCCCGGCCCGGCGCAGCGAGGTCAGCACGTCGAACTCCCAGGGCTCCAACTGGTGCTCTGCGAAGGCCAGTCGACGGGCGCGGTCGAGGTGGCGAGCGAGCCGGCTGACCCGGCTGAGCACCTCCAGCGGCTCCACGTCGAGGTCAGGGCGCTCCCGGCGCCATGCTGCGACCAGCCGATCGACCTCGTCCTCCATGAGATCAGTGTAGTGGGTCTGTCGATATGAAGTCTCTTGACGTCAAGATACTTGCGGAGGGGGATGCTGAGAGGAGGGCCGGCCGCACGCCCGCTCCACGGGAGGACCACCATGCCGCACGCCGCCACCACCTGGGACCCCGCGCAGTACCTGCGTCACGAGGGCCACCGCACCCGCCCCTTCCTCGACCTGCTGGCCCGCATCCCCGACCTGCCGGCCGCCGGCCCCGCCCGCATCGTCGACCTCGGCTGCGGCGCGGCAACGTCACGGCCCTTCCTCGCCGAGCGCTGGCCGGACGCCCTGATCACCGGGCTGGACAACTCGCCCGAGATGCTGCGGGACGCCCAGGCACACGCGGGCCGGACGGCCGCGGCGGCCGGATCTCCTTCGCGGGGGCGGACGCCGCGGACTGGGCCCGATCGGGCCGCTCGACCTGATCGTCTCCAACGCGGCGCTGCAGTGGGTGCCGGGTCATGCGGACGCGTTCCCCGCGTGGGCCGCGGCGCTCTCCCCGGGCGGGGTGCTCGCCTTTCCAGTCCCGGCAACCACGACTCGCCGTCGCACACGCTGCTGCACGACCTGTGCGAGTCGCCGCGCTGGCGCGACCGCCTGGACGGGTCCTGCGCGGCCCGCATCGCGTTCTGGACCCGGCGGAGTATCTGGAGGCGGCTGGCGTCGCTCGGCCTGGCCGTCGACGCCTGGGAGACGACGTACTGCATCTGCTGGCGGTGAGGACCCGGTCCTCGACTGGATCAAGGGGACGGGGCTGCGGCCGGTGTTGACGGCGCTGGCCGAC
>NZ_BAAAXZ010000002.1:0-70100 GCF_039535865.1 Streptomyces thioluteus | reverse complement strand
TTTTTTTTTTTTTTTTTCCTTGGTTGAGAGAGATCACTCCACGTGTGATATGACGCCGACGAGGACGACGGCGGCGAGGGCGGGGATCCACCAGGCGACGGTCACGTCCAGATGCCGCTTCAGCAGCCCGGAGAGCTCGAAGCCGAACAGGCCGTAGATGCAGCACTGCATGGCGCTGTAGGAGACCAGGGCGACGACCGGACGAGGCGGCGCCCGCCGTGCCGCCGAGGCCGCGGGCGATGTACGCGGTGAAGGCGCCGGCGTTGTGGACGTGGCGGCTCATCTCGGCGTAGCCGAAGCTGAACAGCAGCAGGACCAGGCCGAGATCACGTACAGCAGGGGGGAGCCGACGACGCCGAGGACGCCGAAGGTGACGGGCATGCCGCCGGTCGTCACCATCAGCGGGGCGCTGGCGGCGACGACGGACATCAGGAGTCCGGCGAGGCCGATGCGGTCGGCGCGCAGGCGGCGTTCCTGGCCCTTGAAGGTGTGTATCTCGGCGGGTGTCGTGCGGCCCGTTGGCATGGGTGGGTCGTCCTTCGTCGTGTGGGGGGGGTGTGGGGTCAGCGGGAGCCGAGGGCCGTGCGGCGGGCGGCACCGGAGGGCCCTTCCCGGGGTCGCGGTCGGGGTAGGACAGGGGGCCCGGGTGACGTGCGGGCCGATCTGATGAGCAGGGCGGCGGCCTCGGCCAGCCGGCCCTCGTGCAGCTTGGCGTGGGCGAGGTAGTGTGAGGTCGACCTTGTGCCGGGGTGGGTGCCGGACGGTGTCGTCGATGTCCCATTCGAGCCACAGTCGAAGGCGGCCTTGAGCACCTGGCGGGCGCGGCGGCCGGTCCAGTGGCCGGAGGCGGCGGGGTCGCGGGGCAGGACCCCGGCGCGGGCCAGGGCGCGGTAGCGCTCGGCGTGCGCGACGACGGGCAGGAGGGCCAGGGGGGTAGTCGGCGGGGGCCTGTTCGGCGGCCCAGGCGGCGAAGTCGTAGACCTCGTGCAGGGGGTCGTCGTGGTCGGCCTTGTGCCCGGCGAGGCTGGCGGCCATCAGATGGTGGGCGTGGTGGTGCTCGGGGTGGCGGGCGCGCACCTGGCCGAAGTGGCGGGCGGGTTCGTCCTCGGTGGCGCCGGAGTGCGCGAGGAGCAGCAGGGCCAGCCAGGGGGTGGGGTCGAGGGGGCGCCATGCGGGCGGCGGCCGGCGCACAGGGCGCGGGCCCGCTCGGGGGTCCTCCCGGCGGCGGGCGGCCTGCTGGGCGGCGGCGCAGGCCAGCAGGGCGGCGGCGTCGGCGCTGTCGGGCTCGGCGAGCTGCCACTCGCGGCCCCAGGCGATCCCGGCGGTGGACCTGGCCGAGGACGAGGGAGGCGGTGGCCACGGCAGGTCCCAGTCGTCGCCGGTCCCGGCCAGGAGCCGGCGGGCTCGGCCCAGCGGCCGCGGGACAGTTCGTCGCGGACGGTGACCAGCTCGGCGTCGTCGAGCGCAGGGGTCGAAGGAGGGTCCGCCCCCGAGCCGGGAGCGCCGAGGGGGCGTGGAGGGGTCATCGGTGAGCGTCCTCCACGGTCCTCCAGTGCAGCTGGTTGATCACGGACAGCAAAGCGTTAGTCACAGGTTTCCGTCAAGGGTGGTGGCGGAACACGCAGGTGCGTCCGGAGAGTCTGGATGAACGTCCGAAAGGGGGGTACTCGTTCCGCACAACGCCCATGAGGCGGCTATCGTTCTCGGGTCAAGTCCCCGACCTCCGGCCGGTCTTGAGGTGCGCGACGTATGGTCTTCGCCTTCGCTCTGAGCGCGGGCCCTCTGCCTGGGCTTCGGGTTCGTTCTCCAGCAGAACGCGGCGGCAGCGCGCGCCCATGAGCGACTTCCTCTCCTTCCGGCTGCTGCTCGACCTCGTGCGGATGCCGCGCTGGCTGGCGGGCCCTGGGTCTGATGGTCTGCGGCATGGCGCTGGGCGCGTGTGGCGCTGGGGGGGCGGCGAGATCTCGCTGGTGGAGCCGCTGCTCGCGACGAACCTGCTGTTTCGCGATGGCCCTGTCCCGCTGGCAGACCAAGCAAGCCGCTGGGCCCTGACCGGGCTGGGGGCGGCCCTGTGGCTGCTGGCCGGCGGGCGTGACCGCCTTCATCGTTCGCGGGACGCCCGCAGGGCGGGCATTCGGTGACCGACCCGCTGGCGGCACTGGCTGATCGTCGGCCTGATGATCGGCGGCGCGCTGGTGCTGGCGGCGGTCTCGAAGCGGCTGCGGATGAGCGCGGAGGCGGCGACGCTGGGCCGTGGCGGCGGGGCTGCTGTAGCGGCGTCCAGGACGCCCTGACCCGGGTCAGCGGGGAGCGCTACACGCACGGCGGGCTGGCCACGCTGGTCGTCAGCTGGCAGCGTACGCGGGTGCTGGCGCTGGGACGTCACCGGGCTGGTACTGGTGCAGAGCGCCTTCGAGACGGCCCCCGCTGCGGATGTCCCTGCCCGCGCTGACCGCGGGCCCCCAGCGCTGGCGGGGATCGTCTGCGGGGTGGGCTTCCTCGGCGACCGCCTGCGGACGTCGCCGGGGGCGCTGGCCTGGCAGGCGGCGGGGCTGGCGGCGATCGTGGTGGGCATCGTGCTGATCGGGCGGCATCCGGCGATGCCGTCGGGAATGTCGGAGGCGCGGGTGCGGGATCTGCAGCCGCGCTGATGTGATGGCCCCATGACCATGGATGCGCAGGGACTTCCGGGACTTTCGGCCGACGAGATCCTGGACGTCGTCGACGAGCACGACCGCGTCGTGGGGCAGGCGCCCGGGGCGAGATCTACACCCGGCGGCTGCGGCACCGCTGCACGTTCGTTGCAGGTGCGCGACGCGGAGGGGCGGATCTTCGTCCATCGGCGGACGGCGCAGAAGCTGATCTTTCCGTCGCGGTACGACATGTTCGTGGGCGGAGTGCTCGGGGCGGGCGAGACGTACGACGCGGCGGCGCTGCGGGAGCGGAGGAGGAGCTGGGGGTGCGGGGGCTTTTCCGCGCCCGGCCGCTGTTCCGTTCCTCTACGAGTCGGAGGAGTTCGGCGGCAGTGGTGGTCGGGGTGGTACGATGGTGCGGTGCGACCTGGCGGTCAAGGCCGCAGGTGTCGGAGGTGGCCTGGCATTCCTTTCCTCGCGGAGGACGTAGCTCGAAAGCGCGGCTTCCGGAGGTGGGACGTGGGTGCCGGACGGGCTGGAGGCGTGGGGGAGGTGTGCGGCGTGGCGCCGTGAGGGGTGAGTTTGCCCCGGACCCGCCCTTTCACCGTTTCTCGGCGCGCTCCGCGCGGGGCAACGCGGCTTCGCCGCGTTCGTCCTCAAACGCCGGACGGGCTGATATTCAGCCCGTCCGGCGCTTGAGGACCTTCGCCGTACCCCTACGGCACCAGAATCAGCTTCCCCCGCGTATGCCCCTCGGCACTGCGCCGCTGCGCCATGCCCGCCGCCCTCTGCCAGCGGGAACACCTCCGCCACCTCCACGGACAGCCGCCCCCGCTCCGCCAGGTGGGTCAGCGCCGCCAGGTCGGGCCGCGTCCGGGCGGACCCACAGAAGGCGGCACGCCCAGTTCCGTCACCGACGGGTCCGCGATTCGAGACGAGCCGGGCGTCCGGCACGTGATGTGCGAGGACGTCTGGATCACGCCGCCGCCGACCAGGTCGAGGACCACGCTCGCGCCCTCGGGGGCGAGGGGCCCGGAAGCGGTCGAGGAGCCCGTCCCCGTACATCAGCGCTCGGCACCCAGCGAGCGCAGATACGCGTGGTTGTGCTCGCTCGCCGTCCCGATGACCCGCGCACCCGTGTTGCGCGCGAGCTGGACGGCCATCGAGCCGACCCCGCCCGCCGCGCCGTGCACGAGCACGGTGTCCCGCTCTCCCACCCGGTCGCGCGGACGCGCCTGTGTAGGCGGTCAGGCCCGCCAGCGGGAGGCCGGCGGCCTGCTCGAAGGAGAGATTGGCCGGTTTGTGCGGGCCAGCGTCCGCACGGGCGCGGCCACGAACTCGGCGTAGGTCCCCCGGGAGAGGAAGTCCTCCCGGACGTAGCCGATGACCTCGTCGCCGACCGCGAATTCCGGCGTGTCCGCGCCCAGCCGCTCGACGGTGCCCGCCACGTCCCAGCCGGGGACGACCGGGAAGACCGGGGTGATCGCCCCGTCCAGATAGCCCGCCTGGGCCTTCCAGTCCACCGGGTTGACTGCCGCCGCCCGGACCCTGACCAGCACGGAGTCCGGACCGACCGTGGGCTCGGGGACCTCTCCGTACTCCAGGGCCTCGGGCCCGCCGTAGGCGCGGTAGCTGACAGCCTTCATAGTCATGCTCCTCGGTCTCGTGTTCAGCCTCGTGTTCAGCGCGTGGCGCCTGCGGTTTCAGCGTCCGACGCCGGGGCGGAGCCCGCCACCGCAGCGGGGCGCGGGGCGTGCGTTCCGCGCAGTCCCCAGCCAGGCGACCAGCGACACCAGCAGGAACGCGGTGCCCGCGATCACGAAGGTCAGGGTGAACTGGCTCTCCGCGGGCAGCGCGGGCGCGCCCGGCGGCAGGTGCTCGATGCTCCTGGAGGCGAGCACGGTGGTGATCATCGCGCTGCCGATGGCGCTGCCGGTGGAGCGGGAGATGGAGTTGATGCCGTTGGCGATGCCCGTCTGCCGCGGCGGCACGCTGGCGACGATCACGGCGGGCATGGCCGCGTAGCCGAAGCTGATGCCGGCGCCGACGCACATTCCGGCGGCGATGACGGAGAAGGCGTGCTCGTGGTCGAGGGCGATCCAGACGAAGCCGACGGTGCCGATCAGCGAGGCGAGCAGCAGCACCGGGCGCGGGCCGTGGTGGCGCACCAGCTTGCCGCCGATGGGCGCGGCCAGCAGCGAGACGATCGTGCTCGGCAGCAGGAACTCCACGGACGCGCGCAGCACGGTCGCGTCGAAGCCGTAGCCCGCGATCTTCGACGGCATCTGCACCAGGTAGGAGACGCCGATGAAGAGGGCGAAGGAGCCGAAGCCGACGAGCAGTCCCGCGAGGTTGGCGAAGAGCACCGGCCGGTGGACGAACATCTTCATGTCGACCAGCGGCTCGCGCACCCGGCGCTCGACGAGGACCCACACCGCGGCCATCACGACGGCACCGGCGAAGCAGCCGAGGGTGCGGCCCGAGCCCCAGCCCCACTCGTGCCCCTGGGTGATGGGCAGCAGGAGCAGGACGAGGGTGGCGGCCAGGGCGAGCGCGCCCAGGACGTCGGTGCGGCCGCCGGTGGTCTCGCGGGTGGCGGGGACGAGGGGCGGCGACGGCCACCAGGGCTGAGCGCGGCCAGGCCGGTGGCCAGCCAGAAGGCGCTGCGGTAGTCGGGGTTGTCGCCCGAGGTGAGCAGACCCGTGGCGACCAGCGCCAGGCCGCTGCCGAAGGCGAGGGTGCCGCTGACCATGGCCATGGCGCCGGGCAGCTTGGCCGGCCGGATCTCCTCGCGGAGGACGGAGAGCGCCAGCGGGAAGATCGCGGTGGCGGCGCCCTGGAGCACCCGGCCGACGATCAGCCAGAGCAGGGAGTGGGTCACGGCGGCCAGGACGGATCCGGCGACCATGACGACGAGGACGGCGACGAGCGTCTTCTTCTTGCCGTGCTGGTCGCCGAAGCGGCCGAGCAGCGGGGTGAAGACGGCGGCGGAGAGCAGGGTCGCGGTGGTGACCCAGCTGACGTTCGCCGAGGAGGTCTCCAGGTCGTTCTGGATGAGGCCGAGGATCGGCACGACCAGGGTCTGCATCATCGAGACCACCATCGCCGCGAGGCTCAGGGCGAAGACGATCAGGGTCTCGTTTCTCGGCGGGGCCGAGGAGCTCATGGGGGGTTCCTTCGATTGCTTCACGACATTGATGCTTGAAGTCATCAAGCAACCGGGCAAACCTAGACCTGATACTTGAGGTAGTCAAGCTAATGATTGAGAGCCTCAACCGCTTGCGTAGACTGGGCCGTATGACCGCCCCGACCTCCCCGACCAAGGCCCAGCTCCTGGAACTGGTGGCGGCCCTCGGCACCGCCCAGTGGCAGGACTTCTCCGCCTCGGCGGCCCGGCACGGCCTCACCGGCGTACAGGCCAAGCTGCTCGCCCACCTCAAGGGCCCGATGCCGATGCGCGGCCTGGCCACCCTGCTGGTGTGTGCGACGCCTCCAACGTCACCGGCATCGTGGACCGGCTGGAGGCCCGGGGCCTGGTGCGCCGCGAGCCCGACCCGTCCGACCGCCGGGTGAAGAACGTGGTCGCCACGGACGAGGGGCGCGAGACCATCCGCCGAGTCAGGGCCGAGATGCAGGCCACCCACACGGCCCTGGACGCGCTCGGCGAGGAGGAGCGGACCGCGCTCTACGGGCTGCTGGAGCTGCTGCGGGACGGGCTGCGGCCGGGCGCCTGAGGCGCTGATCGCTCCCCGTATTCTGACGGCCTGTCCGATTCGAGGAGAGGCGCAGATGTCGACCCACGCCCGTCCGGCCCCGCAGGCCGCCCCGTCCGGCCCCTCGGCGGTCCCCGAGCCCTACACCGTGCCGCTCGCGCCCGGGGTGAGCGCGTACGTCCAGCCGGACGGCGGCTGGTGCCTGAACAACGCCGGCTTCGTCACCGACGGGGACCGCACCCTGCTGATCGACACCGCGCCGACCGTACGGCGCGCGGAGCTGCTGCGCGACGCGGTCGCGGCGAGCGGGGCGCCGGCGCCGTCCCTCGTCGTCAACACGCACCACCACGGCGACCACACGTACGGCAACGGCGTCTTCGCCGCCGGCGGTGCGACGATCATCGGCCATGCCGGGTGCCGCGAGCAGACGCTGGCCGTCGGCCATCAACTGCACGCGATCTGGCCGCTGGTGGAGTACGGGGACGTGCACATCACCCCCGCGACGCTCACCTACACCGACTCCCTCACGCTCCACATCGGTGACACCGAGGTGCGGCTCTTCCACCCCGGGCCCGCGCACACGGTGGGCGACACGGTGGTCTGGCTGCCGCGGCAACGCGTCGTCTTCACCGGGGACCTGGTCTTCAACGGGGGCACCCCGTTCATCCCGTTCGGCTCGCTGGGCGGGTCGCTGCGGGCGCTGGAGCTGCTGCGGGAACTGGACGCGGAGGTGGTGGTGCCGGGGCACGGGCCGGTCACGGACCCCGGCGTCTTCGACACGGTCGAGCGGTACCTGCGCTTCGTGCGGGACCTGGCGGCGGCCGGACGCGCGGCCGGGCGTACGCCGATGGAGGTGGCGCGGGCGGCGGATCTCGGCGAGTTCGCCGAACTGAAGGAGAGCGAGCGGCTGGTGGGCAACGTGCACCGGGCGTACGCGGATCTGGACGGCTCGCCGCTGGATCTGCCGGCGGTGTGCTGCGGGACATGGCGGAAATGAACGGCGGCAAGCCGCTGGCTTGCCACGCGTAGGGCCTCCTCCCCGCCCCGCCCTCTCCCCGTCTCCCGGGACAAGCCCCCGCCCCCGAACCGCCCTTCGGGCGGACGAAGCGGGGAGAGGGCGGGATCGGGGGGCAACCGCCTACGGGCGCAATGCCCGTAGCAGCAAGTCCGCCAGGTGTTCCGCCACCTGACGTGACGTCAGGACCCCCTCCGGCCGGTACCAGGCTGCTCAAGTGGTGCCAGCGAACCGAAGTGGTAGTCCACCACCAGATCCGCGGGCGTCGCCCCGCTGAACACCCCCTCCCGCTGGCCCTCCTCGATCAGCGCGCGGAAGCGTTCGTGGTAGCGCCGCCGTTCGGCGCGCACCTGCCGGTACTTCTCCGGGCCGAGTTGGTGCATGGACCGGAAGAAGATCTTCGTGTCGTCGAGGTTCTCGATCGTCGTCACCGCGACGTCCACCGCCGCGGCGCGCAGCCGTTCCTCCACCGGGGCGGAGGACGCCCGCCACCGCGTCGAGGCGGTCCTGCTGCACCCGCAGCACCCGGGCGTAGATCTCGTGCAGCAGGTCGTCCTTGGACCCGAAGTAGTGGTACAAGGCACCCTTCGTGACGCCGGCCGCCTCGACGATCTCCTGGACGGAGGTCCGGTCGTACCCCTGGTCGGCGAAGAGCCGGGTCGCCGCGGCCAGCAGCCGCTGCGGCACCGGCCGGTCGCCGGGACCGGTCCTCGCTCTCCTCGTCGGCTCCACTGAACCCCACCCCTCCTCAACTGCGGTGCCGCGCAGGGCACGCGGCCTCCCCCGAGGGATCTTGCCACTCGCCCGTTCGGACCGACTCGGCGGTATCCGCACGCCTGCCCGTCGTACGGAATCCCACCCCGCCCGGCTCTGGACAGCGCCCGCGGCCGGCAGGACCATGCGCTCCACACCGGAGGGGTAGGGGGCGCCATGGCGGGCACGGGCGTGCGGCCGTACTGGGAACTGACCTTCGACAAGAACGGGCGCGCGGACCGGCGCGAACTGGACGCCCTGCTCCGGGGCGCCACCGACGAACACCTCACCGACCTCGTCGTCTTCGCGCACGGCTGGAACAACACCCGCTCCACGGCCACCGGCTCTACAACGCCTTCTTCGCCACGTTCCCGCCCCGACAGGGCCTCGGATACTGCGGGATCGTCTGGCCGTCCATGCGGTTCACGGACGAGGACGTGCCGGACTGGCTCCCGCTGGCGCCCGCCTCCGACCGCCCGGGGCTGCCGCCGGGCACCCGGGAGGCGCTGGCGCTGGCCTTCCCCGGCCGGGACGCGATCCTCGGCCGCCTCGCCGAACTGGCCGAACGGCAGCCGGCGGACCGGGCCCGGCTGGAGGAGTTCACGGGGCTGGTGCGCACCCTCGTCAGCCCCCGCCCCCGGGAGGCCGACCGCAACGGGGCGGAGGACGGGGCGTGGATCCGGGACACCGACTCGGAGCCCATCGTCCCGGTGATGTTCACCCAGAGCGCCGTGGAGGTCTGCGACGCGTTCGCCACCGCGCTGGAGTCCCCTGGCCCCGCCCGCCCCGGGCCTGTTCGGCGGCGTGCTCAAGCGGGTGTGGCGCGGCGCGCTCGAGTTGCTGCGCCAGGGCACGTACTGGGAGATGAAGCGCCGGGCCGGCGTCGTCGGCCCAGCGCGGGCCTCGGCCCGGCGATGGGCGAACTGGCGGCCCGCGCACCGGAGTTGCGGGTGCATCTGGCGGGGCACAGCTTCGGCGCCCGGCTCGTCTCGTTCGCGCCCGGCGGACTCCCCGACGGCGTCCGCGTCCAGTCGCTCACCCTGCTCCAAGGCGCCTTCTCGCACTACGCGTTCACCCCCCGGCTGCCGTTCGCACCCGGCCGCTCCGGCGTGCTGCGCGACGCGCCGGAGCGGGTCGCCGGCACCGTGGCCTGCTGCTGGTCCCGGCACGACACGGCGCTCGGGACCCTCTATCCGCTGGCCTCCCGGCTGTCGGGGGACTCGGAATCACTGCTGGGACTGGACGAGTCCCGGTGGGGCGCCATGGGACACGACGGCATGCGCGCCGTGCCCGACTGCGCCGCGCTCTCCCTGGCCGACGCCCTGGCGGGCGCCCTCCCGGCGTCCGGCTGCGCCAACATCGACGCCGGCGAGGTCGTCCGGCGCGGGGGCCCGCCCTCGGGCGCCCACAGCGACATCTGCCATGCCGAGCTCGCGCGTGTCGTACTGATGGCCGGACGGGGCATGCGTTAGCGGGGCGTGCCCTTCCCGACGACGAGGAGAGGGCTCGCGCCGCCCGGAGGGATCCGATTCGCGCCGCGATACGTCCCTTCGGTGTTTGGGTCGTTTCGGCCGTCGTTTCGTCGTCCGAGTCCGCACCGCCGGAGGTGGGATGCAGTGGCAGGTTTCAGAGCTCTCGCACGAGAGGTACGCAATCCGGGAAACACCATCGCTCTGCGACGGACGTCCCTGCGCAAGTGCCTCGAACGCTTCGCCCCGTACGGACACCGGGCCACCTGGCACCACCTGTGCGCCCAGGCCGGCATCGCCCCCGACGACCGCTCCCCCGATCCCGGGCGGCTGGTCCGGGCCCTGGCGGAGCTGGAGGAGGCCCGCGAGGTCTGGCTGGCCTACGAGGTCGAGTTCGCCGGCCGGCGCCGGCGGGAGAAGCACGACGGGATCCGCCAGCCCGGCGCGGTGGACGAGTGGCACCGCAACACCTGGGGCGGCTGTGACATCGTGCCCTGTGCCACACCGGCTCTGGCGCCGCGGGCCCGGCTCGCGGACGTGCTGCGCCGGGTGATCACCGCCATGGAGTCGGCGCCCGGGGACCACTGCCCCGTCTGCGCCCAGAACCGCATCGAATGGCGCACCGACCTGGAGCGCTACCCGCTGGAGGGGCCGGTCTGCACCGACTGCGGCATCGTCGTGCCGGTCGCCGTCCTGACCCCGGCCGCGCTGTCCGCGGCCCGGCGGTACGCGTTCGAGCCGCGCTACGCGGCGGTCTGAGCCGGCGGTCCCGCGGCGACCGCGCGCCGCGGGACAGCTGCGCGGGGCCCGCGGGCTCCGCGCCGGGCGGGCCGGGGGGACTCACCCCCGTACGCCGCCCTCCGCGGGACACGGCCCGCGGAACCCGACCATCCGCAGCGCCAGCCCCGCGTACAGGTCGCCGACCTCCTCCGGGGTGCGCTTGCCGTCCTCGCGGAACCAGCGGGCGACGTCCACGCAGAGCGAGAGCAGGGCCAGGCTGGTGCCCGGCACGTCGGGGACGTCGAACTCGCCCGCGGCGACGCCGTCCTCGACGATGGAGCGCACGGCGGCGTCCGTCTCCCGCCGCATGCCGACGATCTCCGCGTGGTGCTCCTCGGCGAGCGCCCCCAGTTCGTACTGCACGACGCGCGCGGTGGTGTGGTGCTCCGCGTGCCAGCGCACGAAGGTGCGCACCGCGTCGCCGAGGCGCTCGGCCGCGCTGCCGCCGCCGTCGCGGGCCCGGCCGAGGATGTCGAGGGCGAGCCGATGGCCGACGCCGCTGATGCGGTAGAGGAGTTCTTCCTTGGTGCGGTAGTGGATGTAGAGGGCGGCGGGGCTCATCCCGGCCCGGCCGGCGATGTCCCGCGTGGTGGTGGCGTGGTAGCCGCGCTCGGCGAAACGCCCGGACGGCGGCCGTCAGCAGCCGCCGGGCCGCGTCGGGGGTGATGTCCGCCCATTCCCCGGCCTTCGCCCGCTCCCCGGCGTCCGCCCGTTCCTCGGTCCGCCCGGCCTCCGCGTCCATCCGTCCCCTCCCCTTCCGGCCCCGGCGGGACCCCGTCGGCAGGACGAACACCCTACCCCCTGCCTGAGCGAGCGCTTAGGGCGCGTACGCGCCACCGCCCGTGGGCATGCTCGCCCCATGGCCAGGGGACGCGTGCGGGGACGGATGCGGGAGCTGGGCGGGCTGCCCGTGGCGGCGACGGCGCTGACGGCCACGGTGGCGGTGTACGTCCTGCTGGTGGTCTTCGGCAACGTGACGGACTTCGGCACCAACCGGGACTTCGTCCGTCATGTCCTCGCCATGGACACGACGTTCAAGGACGACGACCTGATGTGGCGGGCCGTCACCTCCCGGCCCCTCCAGGATCTGGCCTACGTCCTCATCATCGTCTGGGAGGCGGCGACGGCCGCCGTTCTGCTCACGGCCACGGTGCGATGGGTGCGCGCCCTGCGCCGCGGCGGGTACGAACGGGCGCGCCGGACCGCCACATTGGGGCTGGTGATGTTCCTGCTGCTGTTCGGGCTGGGGTTCATCGCCATCGGGGGCGAGTGGTTCGCGATGTGGCAGTCCGCCCGGTGGAACGGACTGGGCGCCGCCGAGCGGAACTTCGTGGTGGCCGGGCTGGTGCTGCTGGTGATCCACCTGCCCGGCCGGTGGCCCGCGGACTGACGGCCCGCGGCCGCGGTCCTGCAGGCCTCACCGGCCCACAGGTCTCACAGGCCCGTCAGGTCTCACAGTTGCAGGGACTTGGGCTGGAGGAACTCCAGCAGCCCGTGCACGCCCAACTCCCGCCCCACACCGGACCGCTTGTAGCCGCCGAACGGCGCGAGGATGTTGAACGCGCCGCCGTTCACGTCGACGCGCCCGCACTCCATCCGCCGCGCGAAGGCCACCGCCTCGGCCTCGTCCGCCGCCCACACGGCCCCGGCGAGCCCGTACTCCGAGTCGTTGGCGACGCGCAGCGCCTCCTCCGCGTCCGCGTAGCGCAGGACGGAGAGCACCGGGCCGAAGATCTCCTCCCGGGCGACCGCCATGTCCGGGGTGACGTCGGCGAGGACGGTGGGACGCACGTAGAAGCCGCGCGCGGGCCCCTCGGGCGCGTCGGGGCCGCCGGTGACGAGGCGGGCGCCCTCCTCCACGCCCCGCCGGACGAGCGCGCGGACGCGGTCGCGCTGGCGGGCGCTGACGACCGGGCCCAGGCGGCACTCCGGGTCCGTGGGGTCGCCGGGGACGTACTCCGCGACGGCCTCGGCGAGCAGGGCGACCGCCTCGTCGTACCGGTCGTCGTGGACCAGCGTCCGGGTCAGCGCGTTGCACGACTGGCCGGCGTTGCGCATGACGTCGGCGACGTTGGCCCGCAGCGCGCGCTCCAGATCGGCGCCGGGGAGGATCACGTTGGCCGATTTCCCGCCGAGTTCGAGGGCGACGCGCTTGACGCCCTCCCCCGCGAGGGCGCCGACGCGCCGCCCGACGGCGGTGGAGCCGGTGAAGGAGACCAGGTCCACGCCGGGGTGCCGGGCCAGCGCCTCCCCGGCCTCCGGGCCGAGGCCGGTGACGAGGTTGAACACCCCGGCGGGCAGCCCCGCTTCCGCCGTGCACGCGGCGAAGAGGCGCGCGGTGAGCGGGGTGTTCTCGGCGGGCTTGAGCACCACGGTGCAGCCCGCGGGCGAGCGCGGGGGGCGACCTTGGTGACGATCTGGTGCAGCGGGTAGTTCCAGGGCGTGATCGCGCCGACGACGCCGACCGGTTCGTGGAGGACGAGCGAACTGCCGATGCGCTCCTCGAAGGCGTGGGAGGCGGCGAGTTCGGCGTACGAGGCGGTGACCGCGACCGGCAGGCCGGCGTGGACGCGCCGGGAGAAGCCGATGGGCGCGCCGAGTTCGGCGGTGACGGTCGCGGCGATCTCCTCGCGGCGGGTGTCCAGGACCGAGGCGAGGGCGGTGAGGAGGCGGGCGCGCTCCTTCGGCGGCGTCGCGGACCAGGCGGGCAGGGCGGCGCGCGCCGCGCGGACGGCCGCGTCGACGTCCGCCGCGGTGCCGGCCGGGACGGTCGCGAGGACCTCCTCGGTCGCCGGGTTGATCACCTCGATGACGTCCGTCCGGCCGGGTCGCGCCAGCCGCCGTCGATGAACAGCCCCTCGTGCACGGTCATGGCCGTCTCCCCACGGTCTCGCCGGTCGGTACGGCCCCAACCTAAACCGTCGATGCCCAGCCGCACAAGGGTGTCCGTCGGCCACGCGGCGTCTGATCCATTGACGCGCCCCGCACCGGAATCCTACGGTCGTCCATAGGATTCCTCCGGCAGTGGGAGCACACGATGACCGGCACGGACAACGAACAGGCGCGGAAGACCGCCGAGGGGCTGGCCTACCAGCCCGGCTTCGGCAACGAGCACAGCAGCGAGGCCGTTCCCGGGGCCCTGGCCGCAGGGGCGCAACTCGCCCCAGCGCGCACCCCTCGGACTCTACGCCGAGCAGCTGAGCGGCTCCGCCTTCACCGAACCGCGGAGCACAACCGCCGGTCGTGGCTGTACCGCATCCGGCCGTCGGCCGCCCACCCGCCGTTCTCCCGCGTCGACAACGGCGGCCTGCGCGGCGCCCCCTTCGCGGAGACCGTGCCCGACCCCAACCGGCTGCGCTGGAACCCGCTCCCCGAGCCCCCCGAGGGCACCGACTTCCTCGCCGGGCTGTGGACCCTGGGCGGCAACGGCGACGCCGCCAGCGCACCGGCATGGCGGTCCACCTCTACGCCGCCAACTCCTCCATGACGGACCGGGTGTTCAGCGACGCGGACGGCGAGCTGCTGATCGTGCCCGAGCGCGGCGGGCCTGCTGCTGCGCACCGAGTTCGGCCTGCTGCGCGCCGAGCCGGGCACGTGGCGCTGATCCCGCGCGGCGTCCGCTTCCGCGTCGAGCTCCTCGACGCCACCGCCCGCGGCTACGTCTGCGAGAACTACGGGCAGCCCTTCACCCTGCCCGACCTCGGCCCCATCGGCTCCAACGGCCTCGCCAACGCACGGGACTTCCTCGCGCCGGTGGCCGCGTACGAGGACGTCGAGGGACCGGTGCGGGTGGTCAACAAGTTCTGCGGCAACCTGTGGGCCG
The DNA here is from genome assembly GCF_039535865.1 of Streptomyces thioluteus. Lineage (NCBI taxonomy): Bacteria > Bacillati > Actinomycetota > Actinomycetes > Kitasatosporales > Streptomycetaceae > Streptomyces > Streptomyces thioluteus. Next base: position 55,914 of record NZ_BAAAXZ010000002.1, on the reverse strand, counting down.
CGACGTACGACCACTCGCCGCTGGACGTCGTCGCCTGGCACGGCAACCACGTCCCGTACGTCTACGACCTGCGCCGGTTCAACGTCATCGGGACGATCAGCTACGACCACCCGGACCCGTCGATCTTCACGGTGCTCACCTCGCCGTCCGACACCCCGGGCCTGGCCGGCGTGGACTCGTGGTCTTCGCGCCGCGCTGGCTGGTGGGCGAGGACACCTTCCGGCCGCCGTGGTTCCACCGCAACGTGATGAGCGAGTACATGGGCCTGATCGAGGGCGCCTACGACGCCAAGACGGCCGGAGAAGGGGGTTTCGTGCCGGGCGGCGGTTCGCTGCACAACATGATGTCCGCGCACGGGCCGGACCGGGCGACGTTCGACAAGGCCAGCGCGGCGGAGCTCAAGCCGCAGAAGATCGACGACGGGCTGGCGTTCATGTTCGAGACCCGCTGGCCGGTGACCCTGACCGAGCAGGCCGCGGGCGCCGGGCACCTCCAGACGGGGTACGACGGCGTGTGGCAGGGTCTGGAACGGCACTACCGCCGCTGACCCGTCCCGTCGTCCGCAGAGCCGGAGTTCCCGTGACCGTCTTCGCCCCCGACTCCCTCGCGCTCAACCGCAAACTGCCGCTGTGGTACCAGGTGTCGCAGTCGTTGCGCGCCTCCATACTCGGGCGCCGCCCCGAGGACCCGCTGCGGCTGCCCACCGAGGACGCGCTCGCCGCGCACTACGGCGTGAGCGTGCTGACGATGCGGCAGGCGCTCAAGGAGCTGGAGGCGGAGGGGCTCATCAGCCGGCACCGGCGGCGCGGGACGTTCATCGAGCCGAGCGCCCGCCGGGGTTCGCCGGTGCGGCTGCTCGGCTCGGTGGACACGATCGTCGCCCAGCAGTCCGGCGAGCGCACCACCGTACTGGGCCACGGCCCGGTCCCCGTACCCGGCGACCTGGCCGAGCACTTCCCCGGGCTGCCCGAGGCCGTCGCCTTCCGCCGGTTGCGCCGGGACGGGGACACGGACGAGCCGGTGAACTGGGCGGAGAACCTGGTGCATCCTGAACTCGCCGAGCGGCTCGACCTGGACGACCTGGCGCGCTGGCCGATGACCAAGGTGCTGCGCGACGCGCTCGGGGTCCGCATCAGCCGCATCACGGACACCGTGGAGGCGCGGCTGGCCGATCCGGAGACGGCCGGGCTGCTCCGGGTGCCGCTGCTCAGCCCGATCCTGCATTACACGGGCGTCACGTACGACGACGACGGCCGCGTCGTGGACGTGGCGCGGATCCACTACCGCGGTGACCGCTTCTCGTTCACCGTGACCGTCGACGCGCACTGAGCCGTCGCGCACTGAGCCGTCGCGTACTGGGCCGACTCAATACGGGGCCGGCGCGCAGGGAGCGGCCGCGCCGCCTGGCCGTGGGACGGGTCGGGTGGCCGGCCGGCGGCGCGGGAACGGGCCGGGGACGGGGAACAGGGGTGCCTGGTGCGGGACCGGAGGGAGCGTCAGGGGCGGCTGCCGAACAGCGAACGGCGCAGCCGTCGCAGCGGCGCGAACAGGGACACCCGCGCCGTCCGGCTCGGTCCGGCCGCCGGCGCGTGGTCACGCGCCGTCAGCTCGCGCATCAGCAGGGTCGCGCCCTCGACCTCGCGCTGGGGCAGGGCGGGACCGCCCAGCACCGCGAGATGGCGGTCGAGGCGTGCGCTGGACGCACCGCTCCCGCAATTGATGGCAGGCACACGCGGCCTGCTGCGCATAGCTATCTGGTCCATGAGACTCCCCACCCGTACGAGGCACCCGGCCAAGGCAGGGTAACCCTATCGCCCCATCGCGTCACCCGCGCATCCGCAAACGGATTCACCACCCCGTCAAGGGGGTTGACGCCCCTGGCGTGAACCTGACGCAATCCGGTCTCCCCAGGGGCCCCCGGAACGTCCCCGACCGGGCGGAAATCACCCTCTGTTGCGGTACATTCACCCCCAATTGCTCTCCCGGGGGAGGGATGCGCGATGACCGGGGACTCCGGGGACGCCGACGGGCGCGTGCTGGCGGGCCGTTACCGGCTGGAGGACGAGCTCGGGCGTGGCGGGATGGGCGTCGTGCGGCGGGCCCGCGACGAGGTGCTGGGCCGCGCGGTGGCCGTCAAGGAGGTCCGCGCGCCCGCCGGGCTCCCGGCGGACGAGGTGCGCGGGCTGTACGAGCGGCTGGAGCGCGAGGGGCGCGCGGCGGCCCGGATCGCGCACCGCAACGTCGTCACGGTGTACGACGTGGTCGTGGCGGACGGACGGCCGTGGATCGTCATGGAGCTGGTGCCCGGTCTGTCGCTCGCGGAGGTCCTGGACGCCGAGGGGCCGATGGCGCCGGCGCGGGCCGCGCGGATCGGCGCCGAGGTGCTCGCGGCGCTGCGGGCGGCGCACTCCGTCGGCGTGCTGCACCGGGATGTGAAACCGGCCAACATTCTGCTCGGCAACGACGGGCGGGTCGTCCTCGGCGACTTCGGCATCGCCGTGATCGAGGGAACCTCCGCGCTCACGGCCACCGGGCAGTTGATGGGTTCGCCCGAATTCCTGGCCCGGAAAGGCGCTGGGGCGCCCGCCCGGCCCGGCGTCCGACCTGTGGTCGCTCGGCGTCACGCTGTACGCGGCGGTGGAGGGCCACTCGCCGTTCCGCCGGGACACCCCGCTGACCACCGTACGGGCCGCCGTGGACGAGGAGTTGCCGCCCGCCCCTGCGGGCGGGCCCGCTCGCGCCCGTGCTGGAAGGGCTGCTGCGCAAGGACCCGGAGCGGCGGTTGGGCGCGGCGGAGGCCGAGCGGCTGCTGCGGACCGTCTCCGCGGGCGGGATGCCGCGCGCGGCATCCCGCCCGTCGTCCGCCCCGACGGTCGTGGTGCCCCGCCGGGCGAGACGGCGAGTCCCTACAGCCCCGGGGACCCGGTCGGTTCGCCCGGGTCGTACGGCTCGGGCGACCGGAGCGATCCGTACGGGCCCGGCGGACGCTCGGCGCCCCTCGGCCCGGGCGATCCCGGCGGCGCGGGCGATCCCGGCGGCGCGGGCGATCCCGGCGGCGCGGGCGGTCCCGGCGGCGCGGGCGCCCACGGCCCGGACGGAGCACCCGGTGCGCGGCGGGCGCGCCGGACGCGGAACGGGCTGATAGCCGCCCTGGTCGTGGCCGCGCTCGTGGTGGGCGGCCTGGTGTGGGCCCTGGTGGGCCGGGACACGGGCGGCGGGAGCGCCGGAGGGGACGGCGGCGACGGCAGTGACAGCAGTGCCGGACCGGCCCCGGGGCGCGCCGGCCCCGTCGTCGTCCGCCGCGCCCTCCCCGTCCCGCTCCCCTTCCTCTTCCTCTTCTCCTCCCTCTGCTTCCCCTTCCTCCCCTTCCTCCTCCTCTTCTTCTCCCTCTCCCGATGCGCCCGGTTCCGCGGTCGGGGTCACCGTCACCGCCGACCGCGACCGCTACTCCGGCCCCTGCCCGGCCCCGGAGCAGCGCGCGCCCGCCTTCCACGCGCTGCTCACCGTGGACCGCGTGCCCGCGCGGGTGGTCTACCGGTGGGTCACCGGCAGCGGGCGGGTGACGGACGGGGGGCTGGCACACGGTCTCGCCCGGCGCGTCGCCGACGGTGAGCGTGCCGCACGCGGAGACCGCCCACCGGGCCGGTGATCCGGAGCGGGACTGGATCGCCGTGGAGGTCTCCGCGCCGCGCAAGGTGACGTCGGCGCACGTGCCGTTCACGGTCGTCTGCCGGCCGGAGTCGTCGTCCGCGTCACCCGGCGGCAGCGCGACCCGCGACCCGGGCCGCTGAGGTGAGCACCGGCAGGTAGCCGCCGGACTGGCCGCCGGCGGTGGGGTGGTACGACTCGTCGACGGGCAGCGTCACGCTGCGCAGCCAGGGGCTGCCGGAGCACAGTTCGTGGCCCTTAAAGGTGGTGTTGACGTCGCCGTAGGCGAAACCGTGGCTCCTCGCCCGGTCGGCGACGACGGAGTCGAGCAGGTCCGCGGCCTTGTTGATGGCCGTCCGCTTGGTCTCGCTCAGGCCGGCGCAGTCGGTGGCGGCCGGCTTGTAGAAGCGGGGGTAGCCGAGGACCACGACGTGCGCGTGGGGGGCCTTGGAGTCGATGGCGTCGTAGACCGCGTCGAGTTTGGCGGGCAGTTGGCCGCGGATGAAGGCGCTCGCCGTGGCGATCCTGTCGAGACACGTGCGGTCGTCGTTGAGGACGCAGGCGGTCATGGTGTCGGAGAAGCCGGCGTCGTTGCCGCCGATGCTGATGCTCACCAGGCCCGTCGCCGCGGTGAGCGGGGTGAGCTGCTTGCCGAGGACGTCACCGGTGCGCGCGCCCGAGCAGGCGGTGAAGGCGAACGACGTGGGGGCGTGCGCGGCGGCCCACAGGGCCGGGTACGCCTTGGAGCTGCGTTTGCAGTCGCCGCCCTGGTACGAACCGGCGCCCACGCCCGAGGAGTAGGAGTCGCCCAGCGCCACGTAGGCCGGTCCGGCCGGTCTGGGCGCGGGGTGCGCCGTACCGGTTCCGGTGAGGGCGATCAGGAGGGTGAGGGCCACGGCCGATGCGGCACCCGTGATGCGGTGCGAGTTCATGGAGCCTCCCTAGCAGGGTTCTCTGCCACCCCTGTGGTAGCAGCGACCCGGAGTCGCTGGAAGTGTCCATGTCAAAAGTCACGCCGATCCCTCGCCGCCCCCTTGGCCGTATGGCCATTTGGTGAAGTCCGTCCCTGCCGCGCCTTCACGGCCGCGTCAACACCGGCACTCGCCCGGGGGTGTCGGTGCTCACCCGTGCGGCGGCCGGAACCCTTTGTACGACGGTGAACTGACGGTATGACAGGTTCCCCTGGTGTTCATCCGACGGAAAGCTTCCGGTTGTGCCCGAAGGCATCGGCCAAAGGTCGTTCGCACGCCCTTCACATCTTGACGGCCTTCGCCCATTGCGCGACATTGAAGCCCGGCATCCGGCGCTTCGGGGGGCTAAGTCGCCAATGCAGAGCTTCAGCGATCCCGTCGGACTCGACGGCAGCAAAATCGACACCATCGACGATCATTCGGTCACCGGCGATCCGCCCGGCACCACCCGTCCGCCCGGCCGCCCGGGGAGAAGGCCGCCGGCCGCGGACTCGCTCCCGGTGGTCGCGGGAGCCGCCGTCGCGATGGCGGGCGTGGGGGCGGCGCTGGCGCTCGCGGACATCGGCTCGCCGCTGCGGGCGCCGTTCACCCTCTTCTTCCTGCTCGTCGCGCCCGGCTGCGGGATCGCGGCCGCGCTGCGCGGGCTCGACCCGCTGAGCCGGGCCGTGGTCGCGGGCGGCGGGGCGCTGGCGGTCGACCTGCTGGTCGCCCAGACCATGCTCGCGCTGCACAACTGGTCGGTGCGCGGCGGCGTCGTCGCCGTGGGGGCCTTCAGCCTGCTGTTCTTCCTGCTCGCCCACGGGTGGCGCCACCGGAGCCGCTCCACGGGAAGCCGGACGTCCTGACGTGGACATCAGCGTGCGCCGCCCCGGCGAGCTGACCGCCGCGGACCGGGCGGCGTGGTCGGCCATGCAGACCCGGGCGGTGGAGGACGGCTCTCCACAGCTCGCGAATCCTTTCCTCGCACCGGAGTTCACGCTGGCGGTGGGCCGCTGCCGCCGCGGGACCCGGATAGCCGTCGTACGGGAGGAGGGCGCGCCCGCGGCCTTCTTCCCCTACCAGCGCACCCCGCTGGGGGTGGGCCGGGCGGTCGGGCTGGGCGTCTCGGACGCCCAGGGCCTGGTGCACCGGCCCGGCTTCCAGTGGGACGCCCGGGAACTGCTCCACGCGTGCGGGCTGTCGCTGTGGGAGTTCGACCATCTCGTGGAGGGCCAGAAGCCCTTCGAGGTGGGCGCCTCCGGCGCGTTCGCCTCGCCGGTGATCGACGTGGAGCAGGGCTTCGAGTCCTATCTGGCGGCGCTGCGCAAGCAGTCGCCCAAGTTCACCCGGACCACGCTCGCCAAGGAGCGCCGGCTCGGCCGCGACGTCGGCGACGTGCGGTACGTGCACGACGAGCGCGATCCGGCCGTGCTGGACCGGCTGATCGCCTGGAAGTCGGCGCAGTACCGAAGAACAGGGCGCAGCGACCGCTTCTCCCGTCCCTGGATATCCCATCTCGTCGAGCAGCTGTTCCACACCCGGGCCGCGACGTTCGGAGGGCTGCTGTCCGTGCTCTACGCGGACGGCCGGCCGGTGGCGGCGCACTTCGGGCTGCGGTCGCCGACGGTGCTGGCGTGCTGGTTCCCGGCGTACGACCCGGAGTTCGCGAAGTACTCCCCCGGCCTGGTGCTGCACATACGCATGGCGGAGGGGGCGGCCGCGGCGGGGCTGGCGTATCTGGACCTCGGGCGGGGCGGCAAGGCGTACAAGGATTCCCTGAAGACACGCGAACTCAGCGTGTCGAAGGGTGGGTGACGAGCGTCACCCCGTCGCGATGGGGCATCTGGCGCGGCGTGCGCCGTGCGCGCGCTGCGCAACGCCGTGCTCGCGCGCCCCAGCTCTTCGAGCCCGCCGACCGGCTCCTCAAACAGGTGGGCCGGCTCCGGCGGAGCACGTGAGGGGGGTTCACGGGCAGGCGTCAGGGGTACGCCCAACTCCCCGCTCCGGCGTGTGCGTTCGCACAGCGGACAGCGCGTCAGGAACAAAGGACACCAAAGGAGGAGAGTCCGCCTCACCTCTTGCCATACAGTCTCAAGCTTCAATACCGTCGTACATCTACCCGCATCGGTCCATCAGTTCATGCGGCTCCGGGAGAGGGGCTCCAGTCGCCGCGCGATGGGTCCGGGGCGGGGCGCGGCAGGGGGTGCCGCGCCCGGCCGGCCCAGCCGGTCCGGGTCGCGTGCCGCGCGGCCTGTGCTACTTGCCAACTCGCCCTGAGCGCACGGTGGTTTCCGTACTCCGTACGCGACAGGGCGAGACCCCCTTTTCGAACCGGACACACCAAAGGACCGCTCGGGGGCGGGCGGTCCACCGACGAGAGGGAAACAGAGACTCATGAGCTCGTTCCTGCGCCCGGCGGCCGGTCAGGTTCCTGACCAGGCCCTGGGATCCGAAGGCCGGAGCGATTCCGGCCAGCCGCTCGAACCACCCGCCCAATACCGCCCGGTGACCGCGCAGTTCGCGATAGCGCCTCCGGTCAGCGTGGTGATCCCGGCGATGAACGAGGGCGGAGAACCTGCCGTACGTCTTCAAGACCCTGCCCTCCTGGATCCACGAAGTGGTCCTGGTGGACGGCAACTCCACCGACGACACCGTCAAGGTGGCCCGCGAGCTGTGGCCCTCGGTCAAGGTCGTCGGGCAGCGCGGCAAGGGCAAGGGCGACGCCCTGATCACCGGCTTCGCCGCCTGCACGGGCGAGATCATCGTCATGGTCGACGCCGACGGCTCCGCCGACGGCAACGAGATCGTCAGCTACGTCTCCGCCCTGGTGGGCGGGGCGGACTTCGCCAAGGGCTCCCGCTTCGCCAACGGCGGCGGCACGGACGACATGACGCCCGTCCGCAAGCTGGGCAACCGCGTCCTGTGCTCGCTCGTCAACCAGAAGTTCGGGGCCCGCTACACCGATCTGTGCTACGGCTACAACGCCTTCTGGAAGCGCGTCCTGGACGACATCGCCCTGGACTGCGCCGGCTTCGAGGTGGAGACCCTGATGAACATCAGAGTCGTCAAGGCCGGTCTGAAGGTGCAGGAGATCCCCAGCCACGAGTTCGTGCGCATCCACGGCACCAGCAATCTGCGCGCCGTGCGCGACGGGCTGCGGGTCCTCAAGGTGATCCTGCACGAGCGCGGCTCCCGGCGGCGCAAGCGGCCCGGGCGCCCGGCCTGGCGATCGCACCGGCCGCGAGCCGCGGGGAAGTCTCTTGAACACAGGAGCGGAACGGACCACCGCGCCGGACGTCTCGGTGGTCATCTGCGTCTACACCGAGGACCGCTGGGGCGACATCCTCGCCGCGGTGGCCTCGGTGGCCGCGCAGTCCCACCCGGCGCTGGAAACCCTGGTCGTGGTGGACCACAACCCGGCGCTGCTGCGCCGGCTCGCCAAGCACTACGGGGATGACGGCGGGGGCACCGAGAGCTCCGTCCGGGTGCTCGCCAACGCCGGACCGCGCGGGCTGTCCGCCGGGCGCAACACCGGAGTCGCCGCCTCCTCCGGGGAGGTGATCGCCTTCCTCGACGACGACGCGGTGGCCGAGCGCGACTGGCTGCGGCACTTCGCGGCGTGCTACGCGGACCCGCGGGTGATGGCGGTGGGCGGCCGGACCGAGCCGGTGTGGGCCTCGCGGAGCCGTCCCCGACTGGTTCCCCGAGGAGTTCGACTGGGTGGTGGGCTGCACCTATCGCGGCCTGCCGCCCGGCCGGGTGGAGGTGCGCAACGTCCTCGGCGGGAACGCGTCGTTCCGCAGATCGGGGCTGCTCGCCGTCGGCGGGTTCGCCAGCGGCATCGGACGCGACGGGCACCGGCTGCCGCTGGGCTGCGAGGAGACCGAGCTGTGCATCCGGCTGCGCCGGGCCGTGCCCGGCGCGGTGTCTGCTCATCGACGACCGCTCCGTGATCCACCACCGGGTGCCGCCCGAGCGGGAGCGCTTCGGCTACTTCCGCACGCGGGCGTACGCCGAGGGCTTGTCGAAGGCCCTGGTGGCGCACAGCGTGGGCACGCGCGACGGGCTGGCGAGCGAGCGCCGTTACACCACCCGCGTCCTCCCGGCCGGCGTGGCGCGCGGGCTGCGCGACGCGCTGCTCGGGCGGCCCGGCGGCGCGGCACGGGCCGGGGCGATCGTGGCGGGACTGGCCGTGACGACCGGCGGTTACGCCGTCGGTCTGGCCCGCGCCCGCCGCGGCGCCGGCCGGTTCGCGGTGGCGGCCGTGCCGGACGCCGCACCGGGCCCGTCGGGCGTCCCGGCCGTCCCGGGCGGGAACGGCACGAGCGCCGACGGCACAGGCTCCGGTGAGGAGGTGGTCCCGTGACGGCCGCCGGCGGCCCGGTGCCGATCCTGATGTACCACTCCGTCGCCCACGCGCCGTCCCGCGCCGCCCACGGACTCTCCGTCCGGCCGGACGCGTTCGCCGAGCAGATGGCGGTGCTGGACGCGGCCGGCTTCGTCCCGCTGACCACCCGGGAGCTGGCCGCCGCCTGGCGCGACGGCCGGCCGCTGCCGCCGAAACCGGTGCTGATCACCTTCGACGACGGCTACGAGGGCGTGCACCGGCACGCCCTCCCCGTGCTGGCCGCCCGGGGCTTCCCGTCGACCGTCTTCGTCTCCACCGGCTGGCTGCGCGGGGAGCACGAGACCGGCGGCGCCCTGGACCTCATGCTCACCTGGCACCAGCTGCGCGAGCTCACCGAGGCCGGCGCCGAGGCCGGCGGGCACAGCCACACACATCCGCAGCTCGATCAACTCGCCGACGACAGGCTGGCGTTCGAGATCGAGCGGTGCCGCGACATACTCACCGGGGAACTCGGCCGGCCGCCGGTATCCTTCGCCTACCCCTACGGCTACTCCAGCCGCCGGGTGGCGGCGGGCGGTACGGGCGGCCGGCTTCGGGATCTCGCTCGCGGTGGGGAACGGCCTGGCGACGCGCGCACAGGGCCCGTACGCCCTGCGGCGGGTGACCGTGCGCCGCACGACGTCGGTCGCCGAGTTCGAGCGGATGGTGCACGGCCGGGCGGTCGGCCGGCTGTTCGCGGCCGACCGGCCCTGACCAAGGGGTACGCGATCGTCCGCGGCGGCCGCCGGCTGATCGGAACGGCGAGCGCCGGAGCGGCGGGCGCCGGACGGACAAGCGCCGGAAAGGCCAGAGAGACGCGAAGGGCCAGAGAGACGCGTGGCTGACACGTCCACACAGGACACCTCCGAACCGGGGCTGTCCGCACGGACCGAGGAGCGGGCGGTGGAACCGGCGGGCCGCAGGCTTCGGCTGCCGGGGCGCGGCAAGGGCGGCGGGAGCGACGGGAGCCCGCTGTTCCGCAACGCCTTCGCGCTGATGCTCAACACCGGCATCAGCGCGGTCCTCGGGGTGGGCTTCTGGCTCGTCGCCGCCCGCTACTACAGCGAGGAGTCGGTCGGCCGGGGCTCCGCGGCCATAGCCGCCATGAAGCTGCTCGCCGGGCTCACGGCGGTCACCCTGACCGGGGCGCTGGCCCGCTTCATCCCGGTCGCCGGCCGGACCACGGGCCGGCTGGTGCTGCGCACCTACGCGGGCAGTTCGGTGATCGTCGCCGCCGCGGCGGGCGTCTTCCTGCTCACCCTGGGCTGGTGGGGACCGTCCTACCGGGCGCTCGGCGGGCTCTCGCACGGGCTGGGGTTCGCCGCCGCGGTGATCGCCTGGTCGGTGCTCACCCTCCAGGACGGGGTGCTGACCGGGCTGCGCAGCGCGATGTGGGTGCCGGTGGGCAACACGGTCTTCTCCGCCGTGAAGCTGGCCCTCCTGATCGCCCTGGCGACGGTGCTGCCGGCGTCCGGGGTGTTCGTCTCGTGGGTGGTCTCGATCGGCGCGTCCGTCCTGCCGCTGGGCTGGCTGGTGTTCCGGCGGCTGGTGCCCGCGCACGTCCGGGCCACGGAGCGGACCGCGCGCCCGGCGAGCGCCCGGGAGATCGGCCGCTTCCTGGCCGGCGACTACACCGGCTCCCTCTTCTCCCTGGCCGTGGTCTATCTGGTGCCGGTGCTCGTCGCCGCGCAGATCAGCTCCAGCGAGAACGCGTACTTCTACATCGCGTCCACCATCGGGGGCACGGTCAACCTGCTCGCGATCAACATGGGCGCCTCGCTCACCGTCGAGGGGTCGCACGACCCGGAACGGCTGGCGGAGAACTGCCGGGCCGCGCTGCGCCGGATGGCGAAGATCATGGTTCCGGTGTGCGGGGGCCTGTTCCTCCTCGCACCGTACATCCTCGCGGTCTTCGGGCCCGGTTACACCGAGGCGACGCCGCTGCTGCGGTGGTTCGCGGTCGGGGGCGGCGCTGCGCGTGGTGATGGAGACGTACTTCGCGGTGCTGCGGGCGCAGAGCCGTACGGCCGGACTCGCCTATCTCCAGGGGTTGTTGTGCCTGCTGGTGATGGGGCTGACGTTGCTGCTCCTGCCGCGCATGGGGCTGACGGGTGCGGGGGTGGCGGAAATCTCCAGCCTCACGGTGATCGTCTCGATCGCCGCGGTGAAGCTCCGGGGCGTCCTCAGGGCGGCGGCCGCCGCCCCCGCGGGGAGGTCCGACGCGACGGCGCCCGACGGCGACCTGGCGGACCTGCCGGCCCACGGCGAACGACGCGAGGAGCGGGAGGCCCCGCAGCGCGAGGCTCCACGGCGGGAGGCCCCGCAGCCGGCGCCCGCCCACGGCACGCGCTGGGCGCTGCGCGCCGCGCTCGACGCGGACACGCTGCCGCTGGGCGTCCGGCTGGACTTCGACCACCTGGAGCGACGGCCGGACGTCCGGCCGTCCCCGGACACGCTGGTGCTGCGCACGGAGGCGCCGCCACCGTCGCCCGCCCCCGCGAAGGCGCCGCCCCGGCGCCCCGCGTGGTGGCGCCCCGAGACCGCGATCGGGCTGCTCCTCCTGGCCGGACTGGCCCTCTACTGGGCGCCGTTGAAGGCCCTCGGCGAGGTCAACCTGGACGGGATGGGCGGGCTCGGCCTGGTCTCCGTCCTGCCCACCGCGACCCTGGTGGGGCACCGCCGTGCTGGTCGCGGCGTTCGCCGCCGCCCTGGTCCCCGCCCGGCCGCGCACCTGGCTGCTGGCCGCCGTGCTGCTGGCGACGGTCGTGTCCCTGCACGCGCTGCCCGCCGTACTGGAGGACCGCCCGCGCTTCGCCACGGCCTGGCAGCACCTGGGCTTCCTGGACTACATCGACCGGACCGGCACCGCGGCGCCCGACCTGGACGCCCGCTGGAGCTGGCCCGGCTTCTTCGCGCTCGCCGCGCTCGCCGCGCGGGCGTGCGGCGTGCACGACCTCACCGAGCTCCTGCGCTGGTGGCCGCTCGCCGTCCAACTGGCCTGCCTGGCCCCGCTGGCCCTGCTCCTGCGCGCGGTCCGGGCCGGGTGGCGCGCCAAGTGGACGGCACTATGGCTGTTCGCCCTCTGCGGCTGGGTCGGCCAGGACTACTTCTCCCCGCAGGCCCTCAACTACCTCTTCTACCTGCTCTTCGTGGCCGTGCTGCTGGTCTGGTTCCGCTGGCCCGGCCAGCTGCCGGGGCGGCGCGTAGCGGGCGAGCGCCGCGTGGAGCCGGTCGGCCGCGCCCAACTGACCGTACTCCTGGCCCTGCTGATCGCCCTCTTCGCCGCCTCCGTCGCGTCCCACCAGCTGACCCCGTTCGTGATGCTGGGCGTCCTCACCGTCCTCGTCCTGGTACGCCGCTCGACGCTCCGCGGACTCCCGCTGCTGTGCGGGGTGATGCTGGCGGTCTGGATCGGCTTCCTGGCCGAGCCGTACTGGTCCGGCCACTTCAACGAGCTCTTCGGCGGACTCGGCTCGCTCGGCGGCAACGTCTCGTCCTCGGTCTCCGGCCGCATCGAGGGCGGCAACCCGGTCCACAAGTTCGTCCTGTACGTGCGCGTCGCCCTGGCCGGCGGGGTGCTCGCCTTCGCCGCCCTGGGCTGGTGGCGCCGCCGCCGCGCCGGCGTCACGGACGTCTCGCTCGTGGTCCTCACCTGCGTCCCCTTCCTCGCCTTCGGCATGCAGTCGTACGGCGGCGAAGTGGCCCTGCGCGTCTTCCTGTTCGCCGTCCCCGGCGCGTGCGTCCTCGCCGCCCTGGCCCTCTTCCCGGCCGCGGCCCGCCGCCGCCGTACCCTGGCCGCCCCCCCTGGCCGCCCTGACCGCCGGCCTCCTCCTCGCCTTCGGCTTCCTGGTGGCCCGCTGGGGCAACGAGGACTTCGAGCGGGTGCGGGCCGGCGAAGTGACGGCCATGGACTACGTCTACGCCCACGACCGCCCGACGGTGAAACTCCTCTGGATGAGCAGCGACACGCTCAACAACGTGACGCCGGCCCTGCCATGGGAGGCGCGGGACATGGAGCGCGTCCTCTACGAGCCGACGCTCGCGCCGCGCGACGCCGCCGGCGTACCGGACCTGGTGAAGTCCCTGCGCGCCGCCGGCCCCAACGCGTACCTCCTCGTCAACCGCGGCCAGTCCACCTACCTGGAACTGTCCGCCGGCTACCCGACGGGCTGGGACGCCCGCATGCGCCGCTCCCTGTCCACGAGCCCGGACCTGCGCCCGGTCCTGACGAACGACGACGCGGTCCTCTACGAACTGAAATCCAAGCCCCCCGGCCCCGCCCCGGCCCCCCGCCCGGGCCCGGCCGGGCCACGGGTGACCTGGAACCCGGTCTCCGTGGTCGGCGGCCTGGCGGCGGTGCTGCTGCTGGTACTGCTGACGGTGCGGGAGCTGACGCGGGTGGGGATGCGGGCCGGGGTGCGTCAACTGCGCTGGATGCAGGGGTCGTTCTGGTTCGCGATGCCGCTGCTGGCGGTATTGGGCGCGGTGCTGGTGTGGCGGCTGGCGACGATGTCGTAGCCGTCGGCCCTGCGTCTACTCCCCCTCGTACAGCCGCCGCAGATCCACCAGGACCACTTCACCCCGCGCCTCCGCCGCCCTCAGCTCCGGGGTGAAGCCCGCCCCGCTGTAGCACGCCGGCCGGGTCGCGGTGGTGTCGACGCCCCGGGCGGCGAGGAGAATCAGGGCGTGGCGGAGGCGGTCGAGGTGGGACATGCCCATCGTGCGGTCCCACTTGGCCTCGCCGACGGAGAGGAGGACGCCGTTTGTCCTGGCCGACGGCTCCGCGGACCACCACGTCGAGTTCCATGCCGGTGCGGGCGGCCGGGTCGGCGACGGTTCCGTACGTCACGTCGATCGGCATGCCGCCGAAGGTCTCCGGGGAGGCGAAGTTGGCCACCCAGTCGCGGCAGACCTGTTCGAAGTGCGGTCCGACCACGGCCGAGAGGAATCGGGGCCGGGCGGTCGTCCAGACCTGGTGGGCCAGCCTCCGGTCGAGCAGGGGCCGTTTCGGGCGGGAGATGGCGTGGTCGAAGGCGATGAGCGGTTCGGCGACGCGGTAGGTGCTGCGGTTGCGGCGGAAGGCGTCCTCCTCGCGGCGTACCAGGCCGCAGTCCTGGAGGACGGTGAGCGGGTGCGTGATGTCGCTGATGGGACGCTCCAGGAAGCCGGCGATCCGTCCTGCGGTCGCGTTGCCGGTGGCGAGGGCCGCGAGGACGGAGTGGTAGAGGGCGCGGTCCCTGAGGTCCGATTCGTCGGCCAGGAGGTAGCGTGCCTCGCGGTAGAGCGGCGAGCTGGGGGAGAGCGCCGTGCGGCAGACCCAGGAGTCGAAGTCGGCCATGCCGTCGGGTACGTCGTCGCCGACGAATTCCTTGCGGTAGGCGGGCGTTCCGCCGACGACGCTGTGGACGAGAAGCGCGAGACGCGGATCGTCGAGCTGCCAGAAGGCGGCCGCCTGGCGGTAGTCGAGCGGGTGCACGATCAATTCGAGGCTCGCCCGGCCCCGCAGCGGTGACGTGCCCGCCAGCAGCTTCCCCATGAAGGCCAGGGAACTGCCGCAGAGGAGCAGCCGCGTGCGCGACTCCAGGCGTTCGGGGCGCCGGGGGCCGTAGGCGACCTGAACGATGGACGGCAGCGACGGGGTCGCCCGGGCGAGATAGGGGAACTCGTCGAGGACCACGACGAGCGGCTGTTCGCGCCCGAGGGCGAGCAGGGCGTCCACCGCCTGCTCCCAGCGGTCGAAGCGCATGGGGGCGACGGCCCCGGTGTACTGGCCGAGTTCCTCGCCGAAGCGGTGCAGCGACTCCGACTCCGTCGCCTCGTACGCGCAGAAGTAGAAGCCCCCGGAGGCCCGGGCCAGGGAGTCGAGCAGGAACGACTTGCCCTGACGGCGACGGCCCGAGACGACCCCCACGGTCGCGTCCGGTCTCGCATCGCTCGCGAAGGCGGTCAGCTCGCTCCACTCCCCGTCACGGTCGAACATGTCGCCGGGCTTGGACGGATGGGAGGGTTTCCGGGGCACCGAGCACCTCGCACTTGGGGAAGTGTATTTCCGGGAAGTACGTTTCCTGTAACGCGGTCCCGGGGGGCCTGGTCACGATTCCGCCCAGCCGGGCCGCAGTACGGACACGCCGTGGCAGCCGCCGCCGGCGCCCGCGTCCCCGCCGGCGCTGACGCACAATGGGGGCCGCACACCGATCCGTCATCCAGGAGCACAGCCGCCGTGACCTTGCACGTGACCGTCGACCAGGACGCCCCCGAACCGCCCTACGAGCAGATCCGGGCCAGCATCGCCGACCAGGCCCGCTCCGGCGAGCTCCCCGTCGGCTACCGGCTGCCGACGGTCCGCGGCTTCGCCGAGCAGCTCGGGCTCGCCGCCAACACCGTGGCCAAGGCGTACCGGGCGTTGGAGACGGACGGGGTGATCGAGACGCGTGGGCGGAACGGCACGTTCATCGCCGCCCCGGGCGACACCGCCGAACGGGAGGCCGCCGCGGCCGCCCGCGGCTACGCCGAGCGGGCCCGGCGGCTCGGTCTGGACCGGGCGGCGGCCCTCGCGGCGGCGGAGGAAGCGGTACGCGCCGTCTACGGCGCCTGAGTTCGGGCGGAAGCCGACCAAACCGTACGGCCCGCCGATACCCTTGGCCATGATGGGACGTCATGCCGGGGGGCCGTGGTTGTCGAAACGGGGGCGGTGGCGCTTGACGGCGCTGCTCGCGGTCCTCGCGTGCGCGCTGGGCCTGCTGTTCACCGTCGACCTCGGCGGCGGCGGGCGGTCCCGCGGCGGGTCCGCGCACGACCGGCGGGCCGCGGTGGGCTGGGGCTTCACCCACACCAAGTACAGCGCCGACCGCGGCGAGGACGGTGCACGGCGCACGGCCGCCGGGCTGCTCTCCGCCGACCCGATGCCGCAGAACCAGCACATCATGGGCTGGGGAGCGGACAACCCGGAGCCCAGACCCGGCAGTTACAACTTCACCGACCTCGACCGCCGCGTCGCCCTCATGCGCCGCACCGGCGCCGCTCCCGTCCTCACGCTCTGCTGCGCCCCCGACTGGATGAAGGGCGGCGGGGAGCGGACCGACTGGTCCCAGAAGTCGCTGGAGAAGGCCCCGCAGCGGGCGCACTACAAGGACTTCGCCCGCCTTGCCGGCGTCGTCGCCAAACGCTACCCGGACGTCCACCACTTCATCGTCTGGAACGAACTCAAGGGTTTCTACGACGATTCGCGCAAGCGGTGGGACTACGAGGGGTACACCGAGCTCTACAACCTCGTCTACGAGGAGCTCCACAGACAGCGCGACGACATTCTCATCGGCGGGCCGTACGTCGTCATGGACAGCAACTCGCCGGGGTCCGCGTCCAACGCGTCGTCCCTGCAGGGCCCTTGGGGAGTGGTCGACCAGCGCGCCCTCGACGCGCTCACCTACTGGAACCGGCACAAGGCCGGTGCCGACTTCGTCGTCGTCGACGGCTCCAGCTACACCCGGGACGGCAGCCTGCTCCTCCCCGACGAGTTCCGCGCCACGCAGAAGTTCGCCGACGTCACGGCCTGGCTGAAGAACGCGACCGGCCTGCCGGTGTGGTGGGCCGAGTGGTACGTCGAGCCCCCCGACGCCCAGGACAACCGGGCCGGCTGGACCGAACCGCGCCGGATCGCCGTCCAGGCGACGGCGATGATGCAGATGGCCCGGGCCGGGGTGGCGGGCGCCTTCTACTGGAATCCGGAAGAGGACACGGGCGCCTGCCCCGGATGCCTTTGGAGCAGCACGGAGTTGAGCGACGGGGGAACAAGGCTGCCGATGATGGACTTGCTGTCCCATTTCGGCAAGGCATTCCCCCCGGGAGCAACTGGGCTTCGGGTTCCGGCAATCGAAGGGGAAGGAGTGCGAGCCCTCACCTCGGCGCATGGCGGGACGCTGGTAGTGAACACTCAAGACCACGGGTGTGAACGCGCGGGTGGAGGGACGGACAGTGAGCCTCGATGCGTACGAGCTGCGGTGGCTGACGTAAAGAGGCTGCCCTTGTCCACAACGATTACCGAAGGCCGGATGCGTGCAACCCCGTTGTATGTCGAAACAGGACTGCGGCCTGAGTACGGTGCGGTGACCGTCACGACTCGCCAGACCATTACTGCTACCAGATAGCAACGCCTCTTGCGGTTGTGGAGATAGGGGATCGGAGCTCTTCGTGCCACCGCCGGGCAAGTATCCGGGCGACCGGGTCTGGGTCATCCCGCAGAGCGAGCGGTGGGACGTCCTCACCGATGCCGACGACCTCGGGGAAGCGCTCGACGCCGCGGCCCGGAAGCTCGCCCGGTGAACCGTCCGTCGTCCGCACCCGCTGCGCCTGCGGCTGCGGGCACCCGCGACGGGCCGCCCGCAGCCGCTGACGTACGGGTACGGCCCGTGGGGCGTCGTACCCCCACGGGCCGTACCGTCACAGCTTCAGCTCGGTGCCGCCGCCGCGCAGCCACGTGTCCAGGCCGAGGACGAATTCCGTCGCGCCGCGGTACCGGCTGCCGGCGTCCGGGGAGAGGGCGGTGGCGAGGGAGTCCTCGTCGAGGAGTTCGCGGACCGGGGCGTTCCTGTCGGCGGTCAGCTGGCGGAGTTCGGTGCGGAGGGCCTCGGCGTAGCGGGGGTCCTGGGTGGAGGGGTAGGGGCTCTTGACGCGGTCGGCGACGACGTCGGGGAGGACGTCGCGGGTGGCGGCGCGCAGCAGGGACTTCTCGCGGCCGTCGAAGGTCTTCATCGCCCAGGGGGTGTTGAAGACGTACGAGACGAGGCGGTGGTCGCAGAAGGGGACGCGGACCTCCAGGCCGGTGGCCATGCTGGCCCGGTCCTTGCGGTCGAGGAGGATCTGGACGAAGCGGGTGAGGTGGAGGTGGCTGACCTCGCGCATGCGGGCCTGGTGGCCGGTCTCGCCGGGGAGGCGGGGGACCTCGGCGAGGGCCTCGCGGTAGCGGGCGTCGGTGTAGCCGGGGAGGTCGAGGGCGTCGAGGACGTCCTTGCCGAGGAGGGCCGCGTAGCCGCCGCTCTTGCCGCCGCCGAAGGTGTCGGCCACGCCCGCGGCGATCCAGGGGAAGGTGTCGGCGTTGACCGAGGCCGGGTCGTGGAACCACTTGTAGCCGCCGAAGACCTCGTCCGCGGACTCCCCGGAGAGGGCGACCGTGGACTGCTCGCGGATGGCCTTGAAGAGAAGGTAGAGCGAGGTGTCGCCGTCGCCGAAGCCGAGCGGCATGTCGCGGGCGGTGAGGACGGCGGCGCGGTGGCCGCGGTCCATCAGGGTGGCGGTGTCGAGGACGATGTCGCGGTGGTCGGAGCGCACGTGCTCGGCGAGGGCGTGGGCGTACGGGCCGTCGGGCGTCGAGCGCAGGTCGTCCGGGACGAAGTTCTCGGTCTGGCCGGTGAAGTCCACGGAGAAGGAGCGCACCGGGCCGCGGCCGGCCTCGCCGAGGCCCTTGGCGGCGAGGGCGGTGATGGCGGAGGAGTCCAGGCCGCCGGAGAGCAGGGTGCACAGCGGCACGTCGGCGACGAGCTGGCGGGCGACGATGTCGTCGAGGAGCTCGCGTATGTGCGCGACGGTGGTGGCGGTGTCGTCGGTGTGCTCGTGGGCCTCCAGGGCCCAGTAACGGCGGACGGCGGGGGACGCTCCGCGGCGGAAGCGGATGGTGTGGCCCGGGCGGACCTCGTGCAGGCCCTTGTAGACCGCGTGGCCGGGCGTCTTGACGAAGGCGAGGACCTCGGCGAGCCCCTCGGCGTCCACGACGGAGCGCACGGCGGGGTGGGCGAGCACGGCCTTCTGCTCGGAACCGAAGACGACGCCGTCGGGGGTCGGCGCGTAGTAGAGCGGCTTGATGCCCATCCGGTCGCGGACGAGGAGGAGTTCCTCGGTACGGGCGTCCCAGACGGCGAAGGCGTACATGCCGTTGAGGCGCTCGGCGAAGGACTCGCCCCACTCCAGGTAGGCGTGCAGCACGACCTCGGTGTCGCTGCTGGTGCGGAACGTGTGCCCGCGGGAGGCGAGTTCGGAGCGCAGCTCGCGGTAGTTGTAGACCTCGCCGCTGTAGGTGATGACGGCCTGGGTGCGGCCGTCGCGCTGGACGAGCATGGGCTGGCGGCCGCCCTCGATGTCGATGACGGCGAGGCGGCGGTGGCCGAGGGCGGCGTGGGTGTCCACCCACTCGCCCTCCGCGTCCGGGCCGCGCAGCGCCATGGTCCGCGTCATCGCCTCCAGTGTGGGGCGGGCGGCGGGGTCGGCGGTGAGGTCCTGGTCATAGGCGATCCATCCGGTGATTCCGCACATGGAGCGGCGTCCCCTTTCGTGGCGGTGTGGTGGGGCCCCCGTCGGTTCGGCGGTGGCGACGCTACGCCCTTATAGATGTATGTACCAACCATGCCTGGTAAAAACCTTGGGAACCGGCCGACGCCCCCAGCGTCGCCGAAGTCCGCCGCGCCGCACAGCGGTTCCCCGCCACCACGCCCGAACCGGCCCGCCGGGAGGCCGAAAAGGCACCGCCCGAGCAGCACGTCCGGAGTGACCGAGGAGCGGGGCGCCCTACGGCGCCGCGCGGCGAAGGTAGTTCGGGCCGTTCACATAGTGCTTGCCGGCGTCGGCCGCGCCGGAGCGCACCGCCGTCACCGGGGCCTGGACGGGGAGCAGCCCGGCCTCCAGGACGCGGAGTGCGCAGCACGCCGGCGGGGCCGGGGGCGAGGCGGTCCACGGCCTCGGCGAGGCGGTCGCGCAGCGGCCGCAGCAGGGGCTCGCCCCCGAGCTCCAGGGCGGGGTTCCCGCGCACAGGTGCACGGTGACGGCGGCGAAGAGATCGGCGACCGGTCCGTCGTGCCCGGCGAGGATGCGGCGGTCGGCGAAGCCGAGGAGGTCGGCGGCCTGGCCGCCGAGCCGGGCGGCGAGCCGGACCGCGTTGACCCGGGGGCCGCCGTGGTCCTTGTACAGCAGCCGCAGCCGGGTGCGGCCGCCGGGTGCGTCGAGCACCACCGAGACGTTCCGCCCGTCCGCCTCCAGGGCCACGCCGTAGGAGAAGAGGGTGGTGTGCCAGTCGAGGAGCAGGGTGAAGTAGGCGTCGAGGAAGGCGTGCGGCGACCCCCCGTAGTAGCGGGCGGCGAGCGCGTCGGCCACCGGGACGCCGTCGGGCGTACGGGCGGCCAGCGCCGGCGACGGGTACGACGTGGGCGTCGGCGAGCCCGTCCGGCAGGCGGCGGACCCGGGCGGCGAGGAGCGGGTGTCCCGCGTCGAGACGGGTGCGCCCGTCGGCGAGCAGGACGGCCCGGGAGAGGCGCGGCTCGCGCGCCCAGGATCTCCTCCAGCAGGTGCTGGGCGACCGCGCCGTCCAGCAGCGAACTGGGCACGATCCCGGCGCCGGCCAGGGGCAGTTCGAGGTGGGTGGCCGGGTCGTCGGCCAGGGCGACGGTGCGCGCCGACAGCGTCGGCACGACGTCCGGCCAGGGTTTGACGGCGAGTCGGGCCTCGCCCGCCAGGCCGGTGGCGCGCAGCGCCCGGGCGAGCGGCTCCCCCGCGGTCAGCGGGTGCACCGGCAGGGCGGTGCCCTCGACGGCGGGCAGCCCGAGTTCGCCGGGTGTGGGCACCAGGCGGGCAGGGCCGTGGGCCGGCCGCGCACGGCGGCGGGCGGCAGGACGAGCCAGCGCAGCCCGAACAGGGGTGGAACTGCGGTGCGTGGCCGGGCAGTTCGGCGGTGGCGAGGCCGGTGCGGCATGGCCGGCCGGGTGGAGGGTGGTGGGGGCGGAAGGCGGCGAGGGCGTCGAAGGCGAGGGCGCCGCGCGGCCCCCGTCCAGGTCGCGGCGCCGGGTCCGTAGGCGGCGGCGAGCCGTTCGGTGACGTCGCCGCGCAGCCGCTCCTGCAGCCGCAGGGCGGCCAGTTCCTCGGCGCACTCGGCGGCGAACGCGTCGAATCCGGACCGTTCACGGGGGTCCGGCGACGGCACGCAGCACCGCCAGGGCCGGCGCGAGGCGGGTGACGGTCGCGCCGCGGCCTCCAGCAAGGGCCGCCGCGCCCGGACTTCGCGCCGGACGCCCGTCACCGTCGACCGGGACGCAGACGGTCCGCTCCCCCGCGCGCAGGGCCAGCCAGTCGCCGTCCGGACGGCGGTGCCGGTGGGCGGTGCTGCGCAGCCGGTAGGCGTCCTCGCGCAGCAGGGCGTCGAGGACCCGGCGAGGAGCTCGCGCTCGGCGGTATCGGGGAGTTCGTGGGGGCGTATGCCGGGGTGGGCGGCGTGGGCGGGGTCTTCGGAGCTGCGTTCGGTCATGAGATCTCCCATCGATCGAGAGATTAGGTTAGGCAACCCTTAATATGTCAATTCGCTTGTTCCGTACGGGGCTTACGCCCCGATATGCCCACCCGCTCGACCCACCGGAAATCCCTTGGTGCGACACCCTCCGGGATGGCATGGTCCGCCCATGGCAGACATCACCGTGCGCCCCCTGACCCCCGGGGACTGGCGCCTCTACCGAGAGGTCCGGCTCGCCGCCCTGGCCGACGCGCCCTACGCCTTCGGTTCCACCTGGTCCGGGGAGATCGCGTTCCCCGAGGAGAAGTGGCGGGAGCGCCTGGCCCGGCGCAAACACTTTCCTCGCCGAGGACGGTGGGCAGCCGTGCGGCCTGGTCTCCGTCGTACCGGAGGGGCCGGAGGATCCACAGGGACCCGGCACCGGCATGCTCGTCTCGATGTGGGGTGGCGCCCGCCGCCCGGAGCCGCGGCGCGGCGGACCTCCTCGTCGGCGCGGCCCTCAGCCGGGCGGACGAACTCGGACTCACCGGGCTGCGGCTGTGGGTCACCGAGGGCAACGACCCGGCGGAACGGCTGTACGTCCGGCACGGGTTCACCAGGACGGGAGCGGTGCAGCCGGTCCGGGAGGGCGAGGACGCCCGGGAGTTCGAGATGGCGCGGGCGGCGACGGCCGCGGGGGATCAGCGGTGGCGCGCGGGCAGCGCCCGCCCGGGAAGGGGGTAGGCCCGCGAGACCTCGATGGGGTGCGACCGGCCCACCACGTACGCGTTCCCGTCCTCGAACTCCAGCCGGGTGCGCGCCGGAAGGACGCACCGCACGTCCCGCACCCGGTGCGGAATCCCGCCGATCGCGACGACGTCGCCGACGCGGACGCCGTCCCCCGTGACCCGTCACCACGGCGATCTGCCGGCGATCGGTGTTCCGAGGAGGGGCATGCGAGGACCGGGCATGTCTCAACTCCCTGAGCTGGAAGGCGTTCCGGGATGCGTGACCATATCGGTGTTCGCGATACGCGGCAAGGCCGTCCGCCGCGGAAAAGCAGTAAGGTCGGGTCCGCGACCCGGCAGGGGGCCGCCGTCCACGAGAGCGAGTGGATCGGCACGTCCATGCCCTGTCCGGCGCCGCAACGAGAAGGGCCCGCACTACGAGTTGAGGATGCGATGACCGACGGCCGGCCGTTCCACGAGCGCATCGCCGCGGACCTGCGGGACGAGATCATGTCCGGCGACCTCCCGCCGGGCGACAAGGTGCCCTCCACCCAGCAGCTCAAGGACAGGTTCGGCGCGTCGAACACGACGGTGCAGAAGGCGCTTCAGGCGCTCAAGGCGGAGGGACTCGTCGTCGGGCGGGCGGGTGCCGCGGTCACGGTTCGCGCGCACCGCCAACGGGACCATGCGTCCCGCCGCGTCCGTGGCTCCCGCCCCGCCGGGACAGCCCTACCGCTGGATCACGGAGGCCGGAACGCGTGGCGTACGAGCCCGCAGCAGGCTCCTCGACGTCGCCGAGGTGGCGGCACCCGCCGATGTCGCCGCGGCGTTCGGCATCGCCCGGAACGACACCGTCCTCATGCGCTCGCAGATCCTGCTGTTCGACGACGAACCGGTGGAACTGGTCAAGTCCTTCTACCCGCTGGACATCGCGCACGGCACCCCGATGTCCGGAGCGCCGCAGGATCCGCGGCGGCACTCCGACGCTCCTGGCCGAACTGGGCTACCCGCCGCGCCACTGCGTGGACCGGGTGTCCGCCCGCGTGCCCACGCAGGAGCAGTACACGGCCCTGGCCCTGCCGACCGACCTGCCGGTGTCTGCGGACGTTCCGGGTGGTGTACAGCGACGGGCAGCGCCCCGTCGAGGTCTCGGTCGCGGCGAAGGCCGGGGCACCTGTACGAGGGCGCAGTACGAGTTCCCGGCCGAGGGCCCCGAGGCCTGAACCGCCCGCCCCCTCCCGGGGGCGGGCACGCGCGCCGGGTCAGCCGGTGACGGCCGAAGCGCAGCCGGACGGCGTGGCGTTGGCCGGGTCGAGGGCGTTGGCGACCTCGTGGAAGGCCACGCGGTCCACCGTGCCGATCGCCAGGTGCTCGGAGACGTCGGCGCCGCAGCGCTCCTGGAGCAGGATGTTGCGGACGTTCGGACCCGAGAGGAACGCGGTCCGCCACGGCGTGACGACCTCGTCGTACCGGGTGGCGATGACGGTGTAGCGGACGCCGGGACCGTGTCGGGGCGGGAGTTGAGCTTCTTGAGGAAGGCGGAGCCGAGCGCCTGGTCGGTGAGGCCGGGCGTGACCCCGTGGATCGCCTCGCGGGCGCCGGGGATCTTGTCCATCAGCTTCGTCAGGCCGGAGAGGGTCGTGCCGTGGCTGGAGGGCGCCAGGCCGGTGAGCGAGTTGACCTTGGGGCCGCCGCCGAGGAAGTCGAGGTAGTAGCGCGGCATCATGCCGCCCTGGGAATGGCCGACGAGGTCCACCTTGCCCGCGCCGGTCGCCGCGCGGACCCGGTCCACGTATGCGGAGAGCTGCTCGGCCGACTTGGCCACCGGGCCCAGGCCGTTGAAGACCGGCGGTACGCCCGGCAGTTGGCCGTAGTCGAGGGAGAAGACGCAGTAGCCCCGGTTCACCAGGTAGGGAGCCAGGAAGAGCCAGTTGTCCACGGAGTTGCCGAGGGTGCCGTGGACCAGGACGACGGGGCGGGGGTGGGCGGACGATGGCTTGCAGGAGTAGTCGTTCCAGCCGCTGCTGACCACCCTCGCCGCGGCAGTGGACGCCGGGGCGGATGCCGGGGCGGCGGCGCCGGCCGCCAGGACCAGGGCCAGAGCGGGGAGGACGGCGCAGAGGACGCGGAGGAATCTGCGGAAGCGAAGGGCTTTCCCGGATCCGGGCACAGGGACACCTCGCAGGTGGGGAGGGGGAGCGGGCATGCGGCATCAGCACGGCGGTCGCGCGGCTCCCGCGTACTGAACCGTCAGTAACCTACGTGCGAGTAGGCTGCGGGCTTATTACTCGGGAGTCAATGAGCGCGACACACATTCGTGCGAACGGTTTCGGCCGACTCCCCCTCCCTGCGGGGACGTTCAGCCGGTGACCGCCGAAGCGCACGTCGTCGGCGTCGCGTTGGCCGGGTCGAGCGCGTTGGCCACCTCGTGGAAGGCGATGCGGTCGATCGTGCCGATGGTGAGGTGCTCGGAGAGGTCCACCGCGCAGAGGTCCTGGATCAGGACGTTGCGCACCTTCGGCCCCGACAGGAACTGGGTGCGGTACGGCGTGACCACCTCGTCGTACCGGGTCACGATCGTGGTGTAGCCGACGCCGGGCACCGTGTCGGGAACGGAGTTGAGGCGCCGGATGAACGCCGAGCCGATGAGCTGGTCCTCGGAGCCCGCCGACACGGAGCCGAGGATCCTGCGCCCGCCGGGGATGGCGTCCAGCAGGCGCTGCAGGCCCGAGAGCGTCGTGCCGTGGTTACTGGGGGCCAGGCCGACGAGCTTGTCCACCTTGCCCGCCCCGTCCAGGAAGTTGAGGTAGTAGCGGGGCATGGCGCCGCCGCCCTGGGAGTGGCCGACGAGGTCCACCTTCTCCGTCCCGGTCGCCGCACGGACCTTGTCCACGAACGCCGAGAGCTCCTCGGCGGACTTGGCGATCGGGCCGAGACCGTGGACGAACGGCACGCCGGGCAGCTTGCCGTAGTCGAAGGAGAAGACGCAGTAGCCGCGGTTGGTCAGATAGGGGGCCATGAAGGCCCAGTTCTGGGCCGCGTTCTCGTAGGTGCCGTGGATGAGGACGACGGGGCGGGGGTGGGCGGACGACGGCTTGCAGGAGTAGTCGTTCCAGCCGCTGCTGACCGTCCGCTCACCGGCCGGGGCCGCCGAGGCGACGGCTCCACCGGTCAGGACGAGGGCGAGGGCGGCCAGGGAGGCGCACAGAGTGCGGAACATTCTTCGGATTCCGGACACGAGGTCTCCTCGAGGTGGGGGTCGAGAGCTGAGGGGGGTGGAGAAGGAAAGAGGGTGCACGACAGCGGCACAACGGCCCTGTGCTTGCCGCGTGCTGAAGGGGACAGCAACTTACTTGCGAGTAGGTTGGACGAAGGTCATGCTTTCGTCAAGACGTTTGACACTCCGCCATGGGCCGTGTCCTCACGCCACGCGCAGCGCGGCCGCCGGGCCCCACCGCCGTCGGGCCCGAAGCGGGCCCGCGCCCGGTCGACGGCCGCCTCGATCCGGCGCGCCTTGTCGTCCGCGGCGTCGAACGTCAGCTGGTGCGGGGCCGATTCGGCGTCGCCGAGCTCCTCGGCGCGCGCAGCGCCACGGCCCGGACCCGGGCGCGCTGGAGGCCGAGCGCGTCGTGCAGGGCGTACGCCACGGCGGTCAACGCCGGGGTGTGCGCGGTCGGTTCGGCGAGGGTGCGGGTACGGGTCGTCGCGGAGCCGTCCGCGTACCGGACGGTGAGGGTGAGGCCGCCCGCGACCCGCCCGTCCCCACGCAGCCGGGCCCCCAGCCGGTCGGCGAGCGCGAGCAGCGCGCGGCGGCGGCGCGCCGGGTCCAACTCGTCGGCGGCGAAGCGGTGCTCGGCCGCCGTGGAGCGGGTCCGGGCGTCCGGGGTGACCGGCGTGGGGTCGATGCCGTGCGCCCGCTCGTGCAGGGTGCGCCCGGCGGCCGCACCCAGGATGCGCTGGAGCGCGGGGAGCGGCGCGGCGGCGATCCGGCCGACGGTGTCGAGCCCGTACGCGGCGAGGGTGCGGGCGGTGGCCGGGCCGACGCCGGGGAGGGCGGTGGCGGGGCGGTGGGCGAGGAACGCGGCGTCCGTCACGCATGTCGTCGCGCCCGGCGGTCCGTCCTGCGCGGCCGCCCGTGCCAGGAGCGGGTTGGCGGCGATGCCCACCGTGCAGTCGACGCCGTAGCGGGCGAGGGCCCGCACGCGGATCAGCTCCGCGAGCTCGGCCGGGGTACGGCCGAAGCAGCGGGTGGCGCCGCGGACGTCGAGCAGGGCGGAGTCCGGGGGCAGCGGGCGGACGACGGGCGTCACCTCGGTGAGGAGGGCGAGGAGGGCGTCGTAGGTGTCCTCGGGGAGGGGGGGGTCCGCCGAAAGCGGAGGTGGAGGACGGGGGTTGGGGGCTGTGGCTGCGCCGTCCGCGGCAACCGCGCCGTCCGCGGCAACCGCGCCGTCCGCGGCAACCGCGCCGTCCGCGGCAACCGCGCCGTCCGCGGCAACCGCGCCGTCCGCGGCAACCGCGCTGCGCGCGGTTGTCCTCAAGCGCCGGACGGGCTGGATGCCCCCGCCCCGCCCTTTCACCTCCCCCAGAGGGGGTGCCCCCACTTCCGGGGCTCCGCCCCTCGGCCCGGCGTTCGAGGGCAGCGCCCGCAGGGGGCTTCGGGGAACAGGGGCGGAGCCCCCGGCCGGCGCGGCGGAGCCGCGTTGCGGGGCCGGGGAGAACTCCCTCCGCGTACGCGCACTCATCCCGCACTCCCCTGGCTCGCGTGCCACAACTTCCGCCCGGTCGCGGCCCCTTCACCCGCAGGCCGCAGATCCGCCCACGGATGCAGGGCGTACCCCGTGGACAGCCGGATCCGGCGATCCGGCTCCGGCTCCGGGGAGCCGTCCCCCACCGGCGGAGCCGCCAGCACCTCCGCCACCGCCCCCAGCCCGCCCTCCGCGCGGAGCTCCGCCAGCCGCGCCAGGTCCCACACCCGCGCGCCCACCACGCTCACGCTCCGCGGTCCCCGGCGCTGGACGACGCCGCGGACCAGGAGCAGCCAGGAGTGGAAGACCGTGTGGGCGCAGGCCGCGTGGGAGTCGTCGAAGAAAGCGCAGTCGGCCAGGCCCGTCCCGTCGTCCAGGGTCGCGAAGACGACGCGGCGGCCGGAGCGGACCGGCGGGGTCTGGGTGGCGGCCTTGGCACCGGCGACCAGGACCGTCTCGCCGTGCCGCGCGTCGCACAGCCGGTTCGCGGGGAGTACGCCCAACTCCCCCAGGAACTCCCGGTGATCGGTCATCAGATGGCGCGAGGTGTCCATGCCGAGGACGCTCAGCTCGGCCCCCAGCCGCTCCGCCGCGTCGAGGTCGGGCAGCCCGAGCGGCTCGGCCCGCGCCTCGTCGACCAGCACGGGCTGGCCGGCGCCGTGCCCCTGGCGGTGCAGCGACGCGATGTGCAGCAGCAGGTCCCGCCGGTTGGTCCCGAAGGCGTCCAACGCCCCGACCCGCGCCAGCCGTTCGGCGACCGGCCGCCCGGGGCGGGCGCGCCGCCACAGGTCGGGCAGGGAGGTGTAGGGGCGTCCGGCGGCGATGCGCGCCGCCTCCGCCTCGGACATGCCGTGCACGTCCGAGAGGGCGAGCCGCACCCCGTACCCGTCGCCGGGCACCGGTTCGATCCGACAGGTGGTGTCCGAGCGGTTGACGTCCAGCGGCAGGATCGGCACCCCGCGCCGCCGCGCGTCCGCCAGCAGCAGCCGCTTCGGGTACATCCCGGGGTCGTGGGCGAGCAGCCCGGCGTAGAAGGCGGCCGGGTGGTGCGCCTTCAGCCAGGCGGACTGGTACGTCGGCACCGCGAACGCCACCGCGTGCGCCTTGCAGAAGCCGTACGAGCCGAACGCCTCGACGATCTCCCAGGTGCGGCGGGCGACTTCGGGCGCGTACCCGCGCTCGGCGGTCCGCGCCGCGAACCAGGCGCGTACCCCGGCCACCCGCTCGGGGTCCGACAGCGCGCGGCGCGTCTCGTCCGCGTACCCCCGGTCGCAGCCGGTCATGATCCGCAGGATCTCGATGATCTGCTCGTGGAAGACGACCACGCCGCAGGTCTCCGCCAGCACCTCCGCGAGGTCGGGGTGCGGATATCGGACCGGGGCGCGGCCGTGCCGGGCGGCGATGAACGGACGCACCATGTCGGCGGCGACGGGGCCGGGCCGGAAGAGCGAGATGTCGACGACGAGGTCGTGGAAGGTCTCCGGCTGGAGCCGGCCGACCAGGTCCCGCTGGCCGGGCGACTCGATCTGGAAGCAGCCGAGCGTCTCGGTGGAGCGGATGAGGGCGTAGGTCCTCGGGTCGCCGGGCCGGACCTGCGCGGGGTCGTCCAGGTCGATCCGCCGCCCGCCGGCCCGTTCGAGCTCGGCCACCGCGTGCGCCATCGCGGACTGCATGCGCACGCCGAGCACGTCGAGCTTGAGCAGTCCGAGGTGTTCGACGTCGTCCTTGTCGAACTGGGACATGGGGAGGCCCTCGCCGCTGGTGGGCACGGTGGGGGTGCGGCCGCGCAGGGTCGCGTCCGAGAGCAGCACGCCGCAGGGGTGCATGGCGACGCCGCGCGGCAGCGCGTCGAGCGCCTCGACCAGCTCCCACAGCCGGCCGTGCTCCTCCGCGGCCACGCCGCGCAGTTCGGGCAGTTCGGCCAGGGCGGCGCGCGCGTCGCGGGCCCGGATGTGCGGGAACGCCTTGGCCAGCCGGTCCACTTCGGCCGGCGGCAGGCCCAGGGCCGCGCCGACGTCCCGGACCGCGTGCCGTACCCGGTAGGTCTCGGGCATGGCGACGGTCGCCACCCGCTCCGCGCCGAAGCGGCCGAGGATCGCGCGGTAGACCTCCAGGCGGCGCGCGGACTCGACGTCGATGTCGATGTCGGGCAGCACGCGGCGGCCGCGGGAGAGGAAGCGCTCCATCAGCAGGCCGTTGGCGACGGGGTCGGCGTGGGCGATGCCCAGCAGGTGGTTGACGAGCGACCCGGCGCCGGAGCCCCGGGCGGCGACGCGGATGCCCAACGCCCGGGTGTCGTCGACGACTTGGGCGACGGTGAGGAAGTACGAGGCGAAGCCGTGGTGCCGGACGATGTCCAGCTCTTCCGCCAGCCGTTCCCGGTAGCGGCGCAGGGGAGCGTACCCGCGCAGCACCATGGCGGCGTCGCAGCGGGAGCGCAGCACCCGGTCGGCGGTGCGCCGGCCGGCCCCGACCAGGTGCGGTTCGGGGAAGTGGACGGAGCCGAGGCCGAGATGGGCCCCGGGGTCGACGCGGCAGGCGGCGGCGGTCTCCTCGGTGGTGGCCAGCAGCCGGCGGGCCCCGGCGGGGCCGAGGCCGGCGGCGACGGCGATCCGGTCGGCGGCGACGGCCATGGCGTCGGCCCCCTTGAGCCAGCGCTCGCCGGAGTCCAGGGCGCCGGGCGTGCGGAAGTCGACGGGCACCAGCCGCCGGGCGGCGTCGAGCACGTCGGCGACGGGGCCCTGGCCGGGGTCGGCGTAGCGCGCGGCGTTGCTGAGGACGGCCGGTACGCCCTGGTCGGCGGCGAGGCCGAGGGTGCGGGCGGCGAGCCGCAGCGAGCCGGGGCCGGTGCCGGTGCGACCGTGCCAGACGGCCTCCAGGCGCAGGGCGTCACCGAACAGTTCGCGCCAGGACGCGAGCAGCTCCGCGGCCCGGTCGGGGCGGCCGGCGGCGAGCGCGCGGCCGACCTCGGAGTCGGGGCCGAGCAGCACGGTCACCGGGGGGCGCGGCCCGGCCGCGGCGGCCGCGAGGTCCGGGCGGGGCAGGACGGGAGAGCGGCCCGCGCGGGCATGGGCGGCGGTGACCAGCCCGCACAGCGCGGCCCAGCCGAGCGCGCCGTCGCGGGCGAGGAAGACCGCGCGGGGCGCGGACTCGTCGACGAAGGCGCCGCCGCGCGCGGGGGTGCGCCGACGTGCGGCCGGGGCCTCTCCGGCGTCGGTGGTCGCCACCGCCAGGTCGACGCCGAACAGCGGGCGCACCCCGGCCGCGGCCGCCGCGCGGGCGAACCGGACGGCGCCGGCGAGGGTGTCGCGGTCGGTGAGGGCGAGCGCGTCCATGCCGCGTTCGGCGGCCCGTTCGGCCAGCCGTTCCGGGTGCGAGGCGCCGTACCGCGCCGAGAAGCCCGACGCGGCGCGCAGGTGCGTGAACGCGGGAAACACGGGACCGGTCATCGCACCTCCTTCGCCGCCGTACCGTCGCTGCCGTCCTCGCCCCCTTGGCTGATTTCCGCCCTTCGTTCTCCACCATAGACCACGTATCGAACATTCGTACGAACGCGCGGGTGTGCCACTCGAACGGCCCGGCCCGCCTGCACCGGCCCGCCGGACCCCGCAGGCTCGGGACATGAGATCGTTCGCCCGGGAGGTGCGCACCGCGGTGACCGGCCATGCCGCCCTCCTGGTCATCGGCGTGCTGCTGCTCCAGCTCGCGTTCATCGCCTCCTACGTCGGCGCCTTCCACCACCCCGAGCCGACGGACATCCGGCTGGGCGTGGTCGCGCCGCAGCAGGCCCGGGCGAGCCTGGTGGAGCGGCTCGGCGCCCTGCCGGGCGGGCCGCTGGACCCGAGCGCCGAGGACGACGCCGAACGGGCCGCGCTCCGGATCCGCGCGCGCGAGCTCGACGCGGCGCTGGTGGTCGATCCGCGCGGCACCACCGACACCCTGCTGGTGGCGGGCGGCGCGGGCGCTTCCCTGGCCCAGGCCGCGGAGGCGGTCGTCGGCCGGGCCGAGGCAGCGGAGCACCGGAAGGTGCGGATCAGCGACATCGCTCCCGCGGCCGCCGGGGACGCCCGCGGGCTGACCTCGTTCTACCTGGTGGTGGGCTGGTGCGTGGGCGGCTATCTGTGCGCCGCGATCATCGCCATCAGCGCCGGCGCCCGGCCCGCGAACCCCCGCCGGGCCGTGATCCGGCTGGGCGCCCTCGCGGTCTACGCGGCCGCCGCGGGCCTGCTCGGCGCGGTCATCACCGGACCGGTCCTGGACGCGCTGCCCGCCGGCATCGCCCCGCTGTGGGGGCTGGGCACGCTGGTCGTCTTCGCCGTCGCGGCGCTGACCCTCGCCCTCCAGGGGCTGGCCGGCGTCGTCGGCATCGGGCTGGCGATCGCGATCGTCGTCGTCCTGGGCAATCCGAGCGCGGGCGGCGCCTACCCCTACCCCCTGCTGCCGCCCTTCTGGCGGGCGATCGGCCCGGCCCTCCCGCCCGGGGCGGGCACCTGGTCCGCCCGCTCCCTGGCCTACTTCGACGGGAACGCGCTGACCGGGCCGCTGCTGGTGCTGTCCGCGTGGGCGGTGGCCGGGGCGTTGGTGGCCCTGGGGTGCGCGGTGTTCCGCGAGCGCAAGAGG
The DNA here is from genome assembly GCF_039535865.1 of Streptomyces thioluteus. Taxonomy (NCBI): domain Bacteria; kingdom Bacillati; phylum Actinomycetota; class Actinomycetes; order Kitasatosporales; family Streptomycetaceae; genus Streptomyces; species Streptomyces thioluteus. The sequence continues at coordinate 24,595 of NZ_BAAAXZ010000002.1, read as the reverse complement.
CCGAAGAGTCCCGTGAGTTGACCTGAACCGGCATACCAGACGGTCGGGATGACAGCTCTTCGGACATTGCTGGGCCGCCCCCGGGGCGTCCGGAATCCCTCCCCGGACCCCTGGAGCCCCTCTTTTCGGCCGGGCCTCCCCCGCAACCCGACCGCGGCCGCCCACCGCCCAATCCCTTGATTTTCCGGGCGTTAATCCTGTGTTTCGCAGCCATGAACACGACGCGGTCAACGATGGCAAGGAATCACCGCAGGTCAATACTCCTGAAACATCAATTCGCCCCTTCCCTCCCAGACCGGGCGTCCACCGCGCCCCGGATCGCATACGGAACCCCGGAGCCGCTCCGGCGGTCAGTCGGATCCGGCCACTACCCACTGTTTTCACATGACGACTGGAAGTGATCGATCCACGTGCATTCGTGCACGGGTTGGGCCAGACTGCGGCTCGTTATCGGAATCCACGAACAAGGGAGTGTTCGGAATGCGGTACATCACTGGGGGGATCGCCCTAGGGTCAGCGTTGATCCTGGGCAGCCTGGTGGGCGCCGGGACGAGTGCGACCGCGGCCCCCGCGCCCGCACCCGCTGCCCAGCAGAGTCTGTACGCGCCCTCAGCGCTCGTACTGACCGTCGCCCAGGGCGACAGCTCGACCAACTCCGGCGTACAGCGCGCCGTGACCCTCACCTGCATGCCGAAGGCGAGCGGTACCCACCCCGACGCCCGCGGTGCCTGCAACGAACTGCGCGCCGTGGGCGGCAAGTTCGAGGACATCACCAAGGTGAAGGCCGGCACGGCCTGCACCAAGGAGTGGAACCCCTACGTCGTCACCGCGGAGGGGGTCTGGGAAGGCCAGCGCGTCAAGTTCGAGCACGTCTTCGGCAACACCTGTGAGCTGAAGGCGGGCAAGGGCCTCGTCTTCGAGTTCTGAAGGCTCTGAGAGCCCCGAGAGTTCCGACCGGGTCGCGAACCCGTGGGGATCCGGCACGTGAAGCGGCCCCCGGACACCGTGGAGGTGTGTCCGGGGGCCGCGGCCTGTGTGCTCCCTCGGGAGCCGTGCCGGCCGGCGTCAGCCGATGGACGCGCCCAGCGCCCGCAGCACCTGGGGCACCGGCTGGTAGTAAGTCTTCCCGCCCGTGCGGCAGTTGCCCGTGCCTCCGGAGGTGATGCCCAGCGCGGTGCCACGGTCGAAGAGCGGCCCGCCGCTGTCCCCCGGCTCGGCGCAGACGTCCGTCTCGATCAGCCCGTCCACCCGGCCCTCCTGGTAGTTGACCGTGGCGTCGACCCCCGTCACGGTGCCGCTGCGCACTCCGGTGGTGGAGCCGCTGCGCTGGACCCGCTCGCCGGGGTGGGCCTCGCCGGCGCGGGTGATGGTCCGGGAGCCGCCGTCGTGGAGGTCGACCGCGCTCGGGCGGGCGGCGCTGTCGGTGTACCGGGCGAGGGCGTAGTCCTGGCCGGGGAAGACCGACGTCTCGGTGACCGCGATCCGGGGGCCGCCCCTGGTCCCGGACCACTCGGGGGCGGCGTTCCCGCAGTGGCCGGCGGTCAGGAAGGCCGGCCGGCCGCCGCGGCTGACGTTGAAGCCGAGCGAACAGCGGGCCGCGCCGCCCCAGACGCCGTCGCCGCCGGCGGCCGTGGCGAATCGGGTGAGGCGCGCGGTCGTTCTCCGCACCACCACCGCGTCCCCCAGGCTGTCGGCGACCTCGGTGAGCCGCGTCAACCGCGCCCCCGTGACGGTGGGGTCGGCGGTGACGACGACCCGGCCGGCTCTGGAATCCGTCACCCAGGCGGTGCCCGGGATCGCGGCGCGGGCGTCGAGCGTCTGCCGCGCCACGGCGAGGCGGGCCGCGCCGGAGGCGGCTCCCGCCGCCTGTTGCGGGGGGAGCGTCACGGCCACGAGCGCGGCGGTCGCGGCGAGGGCCGGCAGCGCACGGAGGGACAACCGGAAGGTCTTCAAACTCGGCACCTCCAGGTGGGGGGTTGGCCCCGACCGCAGACGGCCGGCCGGGTCCGGAGGACGGACCCGGCACCGGCGCGCGCTCCTGTGGGAGGGTCGCGTCCATGCCAAGCCGTGAGTTCCGAGTGTTCCTGTCCGGGGAGGGAGTGCACAAGGGCGACTTCCGGTCGCGCGCATGGGCATGCGTGCGCGGGCCGCTTGCGCGGGGGTTGTTCGTGTGGCCTGACGCTCCGTCAGGTGGGGGTTGTGCCCCGGCCCCGCCCTTTCACCATTTCTTCCGGGGCTCCGCCCCGGGGCCCGGCACCGCGCTCCGCGCGGTGAGGCGGGGCTCCGCCCCTGCCCCCCCCTGACCGGGGCGAACTCACTCCGACGACGGCCGCTCCGGCGGCCGCCCCGCCTCCGCCCGCTCCAGGAAGCGCAACAGCTCCACCGGGAACGGCAGCACCAACGTCGAGTTCTTCTCCGCCGCGACGGCGACAATCGTCTGGAGCAGCCGCAGTTGCAGCGCGGACGGCTGCTCCGACATCGTCGCCGCCGCCTCCGCCAGCTTCTTCGACGCCAGCAGCTCCGCATCCGCGTTGATCACCCGCGCCCGGCGCTCCCGCTCCGCCTCCGCCTGTCGCGACATCGACCGCTTCATCGTCTCCGGCAGCGAGACGTCCTTGATCTCGACGCGGTCGATCTGGACGCCCCACCCGATGGCCGGGCTGTCGAGCATCAGCTCCAGGCCCTGGTTGAGCTTCTCCCGGTTGGACAGCAGGTCGTCCAGATCACTCTTGCCGATGATCGAACGCAGCGACGTCTGGGCCATCTGCGAGACCGCGAAGCGGTAGTCCTCGACCGCGATGATCGCCTCGGGTGCGTTGACGACCTTGAAGTAGACGACCGCGTCCACGCGCACGGTGACGTTGTCGCGGGTTATGCCTTCCTGCGCCGGCACCGGCATGGTGACGATCTGCATGTTCACCTTGCGGAGCCGGTCGACGCCCGGAATGATCATGGTGAATCCCGGCTGGCGCACCTCGGGACGCAGTCGTCCCAACCGCAGCACCACGCCACGTTCGTACTGCTTGACCACCCGGGCCGCCGCCATCAGGTACATCGCACCGGCGGACGCCGCGGCCACGGCCGCCACCACGAGGTCTTCGACCATCACGGCCCCCTGTGTCCCACGACAGGTGATATGTCCACGGTATGCCTCCGCGGGCACCGGGTCGAGCCCTCTGCCGGGTCCCGGAGGACCTCCGGAAGACCTAGAAGACGCTGACGCCGTACGCCTTGAGCGCCGGGACGACGGGCTGGAAGAAGGTCGTCCCGCCGGTACGGCAGTTGCCGCTGCCGCCGGAGGTGAGGCCGAGGGCCGTGGAACCGGTGAAGAGCGCGCCCCCGCTGTCACCGGGCTCGGCGCAGACGTCGGTCTGGATCAGCCCGCGGACGATCTGGCCGCTGCCGTAGTTGACCGTGGCGTTGAGGCCGGTGACCTTGCCGCCGTGCACCTTGGTCGTCGAGCCGCTGCGCTGGACGCTCTGCCCGACGGAGGGCGTGCCCGCGGAGGTGATGCGCTGGGAGCTGCCGTTGTAGAGGTCGACGGCGCTGGGGTGGGGCAGCGAGCCGTTGGTGTACTGGACGATGCCGTAGTCGGAGCCGGGGAAGTTGGTGCCCGTGGTGGGGCCGATGGACGTGGTGTGGCCGGAGTTGGCGTAGTACGGCGGCTTGCCCTGGGTGCAGTGGCCGGCGGTCACGAAGTAGTAGGTGTTGCCCTTGCGGACGTTGAACCCCGCGGAGCAGCGCCAGTTGGGGGCGTAGACCGCGTCGCCGCCGGAGATGAGCGGGCGGAGGGTGCCGGGGGTGCGCTCGATGCGTATCGCGTCCGCGTCCTCGCCGGCGACGCGTCTGATCTTCTCGATGCCGGCGGCGTCGACGGTCCGGTCGGCGGTGACGACGAGGGTGTGGGCGCGTTCGTCCACGACCCAGGCCGTGCCGGGGACGTCGGCGTTCTCCACGGCGGTGCTCGCGGCGGCGAGCGTCGCCGCGCTCGCGGAACCGCCGGAGGCGTGGGCGGCCTGCCCGGTGCCGAGGGCGGCGGTGGCGGCGAGGAGGGTGGAGACGAGGGCGGCGAGGTGGGTGCGTCGCTTGATCCTCACGCGAGGTCCTCTCGGAGGGTGGTGGGGGGAAGGGGCGGCGCGCGTTCCGTTTTGGGCGTGCCCCTGACAAGCGTTTTCCGGTTTTCCGGGAGTATTCGGGGGTGGGCGGTGGGGGCGCAAGGGCCTTTTTCAGCCGGGGAGTTGTGCGCCTGCCCGCCCGGACTGCACCCCGAGCCCCGCGATGCGGCTGCGCCGCGTTCGCCCTCAAGCCGCTCCGAGGGGGCGTCCCGGCGCCGCATTCCGGCGCGGGCGCACGAACAGCCGGTCCGGCGTTCGAGGACAACCGCGCGGAGCGCGGTTGCGGGGGTCCGGGGCGAAGCCCCCGGCGGGGTTCACGGGCGAAGCCCCGGCCGGGGTCCAGAGGGCGCAGCCCCCGGCGGGGTGCGGGGCGGAGCCCAGGCCGGGGTTCACGGGCGGAGCCCTCGGCGGGGCCCAGGGGCAGAGCACGGCTGCGGGGTGCAGGGGGCGAAGCCCCCAGCGGGGCCCGGGAGCGGAGCCCAGGCCGGGGCCCAGAGGCGGAGCCCTCCGCAGGGCCCACGGGCGGAGCACGGTTGCGGGGTCCAAGGGGCGAAGCCCCCGGCGGAGTCCAGGAGCGGAGCCCAGGCCGGGGACCAGAGGGCGCAGCCCCCGGCAGGGTGCAGGGCGGAGCCCAGGCCGGGATTCACGGGCGGAGCCCCCTGCGGGGCCCAGGGGCAGAGCGCGGTTGCGGGGCCCAGGGGGCGAAGCGCCCAGCGGGGTCCAGGGGCGGAGCCCCGGCCGGGGTGCAGGGGGCGGAGCCCCCGCCCACCGCGCGGAGCGCGGTACGGGTCCGGGGACTTGCCCCGGGGAAACGGTGAAAGGGCGGGCCGGGGGCGGACTCAGCGCGTCAGCGCAAACCGCTCCCCCGCCTCCACCCCCACCGGCAACCCGTTCCCCGCCGGCGGAAACGGACAGATGAAGTGGTCCGCGAACGCGCACGGCGGCAGCGACGCACGGTTGAAGTCCACCACCACCCTCCCCTCCGCATCCGGCGCCGCCGGATACAGAAACCGGAACCGATAACTCGACACCCCGCTCGTCGCGTCCGCGAAGACGACCCACAACGACCCGTCCCCCTCCGCCCCCGCCCGCAGCACGTGCGACTCGCCGCCCAGCGTGAAGGAGAGTTCACCGGCGACGCTCAGCCCCCGCTCCCTCCCGTCCGCGTTCTCGACGGTCACGGTCCGCGTCCCCCGGTCGTACGGGCGGAACCGCCCCTCCCGCACCCACCGCGCGTCGTAGTCGAAGGCGTCGATCCCGGCGAACGCCCGCCGCCCCGCCGAACGGGGGTCGAAGTCGCGGACCGCCCACAGCCCTTCGCGCCGCATGACGAGCAGCCGCCGGTCGCCGAGCGCGACCCGGGCCGTCGCGGGGGTGCCGTCCGCGCCGAGGACGGCCCGCCCGGCCAGCGGCCGGGGTTCGCCGTCCAGGCGGAGGCCGTCCTCCTCGACGGCGGTGAGGAGGACGCCCCCGCCGGAGGGCGACTCGGTCCAGTGGCCGGGGATCCCGGGGAGCCGGCCGTCGGGATGGTCGGCCAGCCAGTGCGTGCCGGTCAGGGCGAGCGGCCCGTAGGGGGCGGAAACCTTCGCGTGGCGCCGCTCGCGCCACTCCTTCCACAGCTGTCGCGCATCCCGTGCGTCGCCGGATGCCCCGGAGGTCGTGGTGGTGCTCATGGCGGTCACCCTAGATCCCCAGGTGGTCGCGGAGGGTCCGCCCGGTGTACTCCGTGCGGAAGGCGCCCGCGCTCCTGGAGCAGCGGCACCACCCGGTCGACGAACTCGTCCAGCCCTCCGGGGACCAGATGGGGGACGAGGACGAAGCCGTCGGCGGCGTCCGCGGCGAGGAACGCGGCCATCTCCTCGGCGACCGCCCGCGGGGTGCCGACGAACGACGCCCGGCCGCCCGCCCTCGACGACCGTCTGCCGGATGGAGAGCCCCTTCGCCGCGGCCAGCTCGCGCCCAGGAACGGGCGAGGGCGACCCGGTCGCCGAACTGCCCGTCCGGGACCGGACCGGGGACCGGACCGGGGACCGGACCGGGGACCGGACCGGGGACCGGACCGGGGACCGGATCGAGGTCCGGCAGCGGGCCGTCGGGGGTCGTACCCGGACAGGTCCCGGCCCCAGACCCGCTCCAGGGCGACGAGGGCGCTCCGCGGCGAGACCTGCTGCCGGCGGACCTCCGCGGCGCGCTCCTGCGCCTCGGCCGCGGTGTCGCCGAGGACGAAAGTCACGTACGGCATGACCTTAGGCCGCCCGGTCGTCCGGCCGTGAGCGGCCGACCGCCGTTCGAGGCCGGTACGGAAGTCCCGGCCGGAGTCCACCGTGTCGTACCGGGTGAGGACGATGTCGGCGGCGGAGGCGGCGAACTCCCGGCCCTCGTCGGAGTCCCCCGGTCCCGATGACGACGGGCCCCCGCGACGTCGAAGTGCCGCCCGGCATGGGCGAACGGGCGGCCCTGCGAGCGCCATAACTCCCGTGCCAGTTGCAGGAATTCGACGGCACGGGCATGGCCGCCGTCCGGGCGGCCGCCGCGCCGGAAGTTCTCCCCGGCGAAGGCGTCGGAGGCGGCGACCACGTTCCAGGCCGCGCGCCCGTCGCTGAGGTGGTCGAGGGAGGCGAGGCGGCGGGCGAGCTCGTACGGCTCGTGGAAGCCGGCGCTGACGGCGGCGGCGAGGCCGAGCCGTTCGGTGACCGCGGCCAGGGCGCTGAGCACGGTGACCGGGTCCGGGCTGCCGACGGCGTCCAGGTCGTGGATGCGGCCCTTGTGCTCGCCCAGCCGCAGCCCCTCGGCGAGGAGGAGGAAGTCGAACAGCCCGCGTTCGGTGGTGCGCGCCAGGTGCGCGAAGGAGGAGAAGTCGGTCCGGCTGCCGGAGCGCGGGTCGGACCACACCGTGGTGCCGCCGGCGCCGGGGAAGTGCGCGGCGAGATGCATCGTCCGCCGGCCGGTGCGGGCGGTACGGGCGGTCACGCGGTCCCCCTCGCGGGTGCGTAGCGGTTGGCCGGGCGGGCCAGGACGAGGTGCTCCCGGAGGGTGGCGCCCGGGTAGAAGCGGGCGCAGCAGGCCGCGGTGCTGGAGGACGGCGGCGGTGCCGTCGGCCAGGAGGGACAGGTCCCGGTCGGGGTCCTCGGGCCGGAAGTGGAAGCCGTCGGCCGCGCCGGTGGCGTACCAGTGGGTGATCTGGTCGGCGAGGGCGACGGCGTCCGCGGCGGTGTGCAGGGCGACGGGAACGGAGGCCAGAACCACGGGCCGGCGCCGGCCCGGACCGTGGCCGTGGGCCCGGGCGGCCTCGCGCAGGTCGTCGGCCCGGGCCCGGAACACGGCCGGGTCGTGGGCACGTTCGGCCCGCAGCAGGACGACGTCGGCGTGCCGGGCGGCGGTGTCGCGGGCGGCCGGCGCGGTGGCGTCGACGACGGTGACCGGGTGGCCCTGCGGGGGCCGGGGGACGACGGAGGGGCCGCGGACGGTGAAGCCGGGGCCCGTGAAGTCGACGTGGTGCAGCTTGTCGCGGTCGACGAAGCGGCCGCCGGCCGTGTCGCGGATCTCGGCGCCGTCCTCCCAGCTGTCCCAGAGCCGGGCGACGACATCGGCGACGGCGTCCGCCTCGCGCCACGCCTCCTCCTCGGCGGGTGCCTCGCGGCGGCCGAAGGCGCGGGCCTCCGCGGCGGAGACCGAGACCTCCGCCGCCCAGCCGGCCCGGCCGCGGCTCACCCAGTCCAGGGTGGCGACGGCACAGGAGAGGTGGAACGGCTCGGTGTGGGTGGTGGTGACGGTGGGGCACGAGGCCGATGCGTTCGGTGGCGGGGGCGACGCGGGCGAGCACGGCGAGCGCGTCCGGCCGCCCCTTGCCGCTGCGGGCGGCGGCCCGAAGCCGTCCCCGATGGTGACGAAGTCGAATCTGCCGCGCTCGGCGAGGCGGGCGGCGCGGACGTAGGACTCCGCCCCGTGGGTGCCGGGGCCGGTCGAGGGCGACGGCCAGGTGCACGCGGCCGGATGGGTGCGGGCATGGGATCCCCTGAGGTGGGTGAGGCGGTGCGCTCGCACACACGGCGCGCGCGGGGCGGGCCGGGAGGTTCCCGGCGGACCCGAAGTGGCGCGGCAGGGGCGGGGCGTTCGCAGGAGGGAGATCGGGGTGCGCGGGCATGGTCGGGGCTCCGTGGATGCGGGATCGAACACGGGACTGCCACATGCCTTCACGTCCGGACCGCGCCCCTCAGCGCGGCCGGACGTCGAGGCTAGGCCGGGATCACGGCCCGCTGTCAACCTTGTCCACACTGTGGGCAGGGCGTCCCACCGCGCCTCGGACGGGAGTTGACGCCGTACCGGACGGCTGTTCCACTTGGCCCATGCACCTGGGGCAGCGGCTGGTCACACGGGGCCACATCGACTTCTGCCGGGTCTGGTCGGCGTCCTGTTCGGGCTGACCCCGCCCGTTCGTCCGCGTGCTTCACCGCGCCAGGCCCTTCCCCTCATGCCAGGCTTCCCCCTCAGCAGTCACATCCGCAATCGCAGCCACCGTCACAGCAGTTGCTGCAACAGTTGCAGCAGTCACAACAACCACTGCAAATCACAATTGCTGCAATCACCGTCACCGCAGTCGCACTTGTGGCACCACCCCTCCTTGGGCTCCCCGGACCAGGGGTCGTAGAAGGGGTCACGGCAGCACAACTGACAGGTGCACAGGAGCCCGGTCCACACCGCACACCCCAGCAGCGGTCCGCGCTGCCGGCCCCGCCGCGGCGGCTCCGGCGGCGCGGGCGGCGGCATCACGGGCGGCGGAGCCCGAACGCGCCGTGCGCCTTCCCGTCCTTGCTCCCCTGCTCCCCGTGCGCCCCGTGCTCGTGGCGTACGGCGCACCCGCCGGTCGCGAAGGCGCGGTCGACCGCGCGCGGCAGTTCGTGGACGAGCAGCAGATGCGCCAGGCGCCCCCTGGGCCTTGCTCGCGAACGCGACGTCGTCCAGCGCCAGGCGCACCCCGTGCACGGCGTCGTCGCACAGCCGCCGCACCTCGGCGAGGTCCGCGCCCGTCGCGGCGATCGGGTTCCACGCGCCGGCCGCCGCGTCGTCCGCCAGGTCCTCGACGGCGTCCAGCAGATGCGCGAGCCGTCCGAAGAGCCGGCCCGCCTCCTCCAGGGGCGCCCGGTTCTCCGGCCGTCCGGCCAGGACGGCGGTGGCTGGCGAAGGCCGCCGGCGGTCGCCGTCTCGGTGGGTTCGGTGAGCACGGTCAGCGGGTGCCGGGGCACGCGGCCAGGGCCTCCAGGCCCGGGCTGCCGCGCTCCACCGCGTCGACCAGCCAGCACGCGGTGTCGAACCCCAGGTCCGCGCCGGTCCGGGGCACCGGCCCGCGGTCCCAGGCGCCGGCCACACCCTGCGGGCGGCGGCGGCCACCGGACGCCGGGCAGCATGCCGTCGCCGTCGGCCCGCGTGGTCGCGCAGCTTGGCCGACGGCGGAGGACGAGCGAGACGGACGCGGCCAGCCGCGCGCCCCTCCCCCGTCGTGCAACGGTGCCGTGCGCATCCCCCGCAACGGCAGGGACCGGCCGTGCGCCGGTCCTCCGACGCGGACCGCCCCTCGTGTCTGCGCCCTCGACAAGGACGGATATCACCAATCCATCATAGTTCGTGGCTATTCGGGCAATTTGCCCGTGATCCGACCTCAACGCCAGGCAGAGGCCGCACACAGATGAGCCATCCACTCCGCACGCATGCTCGTGGAACAAGCGGTGCTGACATGGCCTGATGATTCCGAACAATTCCGCCCCCGTGTGGTGCCGAGCAACTGGCGCATCCTAGCCATAGGCTCGGTCCCGGCCGTTCGCGGCCGAGCGCGGGGGGCTCGCTTCGGGCAACTGACGCACCGCCACCTGCTTTGCACCAGATGCGTCACGAAATCCTCGCTTGGCCCCTATCCATTTGGCACACCATCCGCATCATGGACGACCATAGAGGGGCGGGCGGAACACACCGCGTGTGAGAGGAGGCGTCCATGGGTTCGGTGCGTAAGGCGAGTGCCTGGCTTGGCCTCGTCGACGACAGCGACGACGAGCGCTACTACGACGACGAGTACGCCGAGGGGCCCGAGCCCGGTGACTCCTGGGTGACCAACCCGAGAGTGCGCGTCGCCGACGAGGTCGCGCAGGAGCAGGGCACCCGTATCGCCACGGTCACCCCGGACGGCTTCCGGGACGCCCGCGGCATCGGCGAACTCTTCCGCGAGGGCGTCCCGGTGATCGTCAACCTCACCGCGATGGAACCCAGCGACGCCAAGCGCGTCGTGGACTTCGCGGCCGGCCTCACCTTCGGGCTGCGCGGCTCGATCGAGCGCGTGGGCCAACCGCGTCTTCCTCCTCACGCCCGCCGACTACAAGGTGGTCAGCGGGGAGGCGGGGCGCGCGTGAACGGGGGCTTCTTCAACCAGAGCTGAGCCGCGAGGGGTTGCCGGGCCAGGGGTCCGGGGGTTGCCCCCCGGGGAGACACAGCAACCAGAGCTGAGCAGCGAGGGGTTGCCGGGCCGGGAGCCCGGGGGGTTGTTGCCCCCGGGCAGGCGCGGCACGGCAACCGGAGCCGACCGGGCGTCGGCGGGCGTTCACCGGAACGCGTCGATGCCGGTGAGCGCCTTCCCCAGCACCAACTGGTGCATCTCCACGGTGCCTTCGTAGGTGAGCACCGACTCCAGGTTCGTCGCGTGCCGCATGACCGGGTACTCCAGCGAGATCCCGTTGGCGCCGAGGATCGTCCGGGCGGTGCGGCAGATCTCGATCGCCTCCCGTACGTTGTTGAGCTTGCCGAAGCTCACCTGCTCCGGCCGCAGCCGTCCCGCGTCCATCCGCCGCCCCAGGTGGTGGGCGAGCAGGATCCCCTTGTGCAGCTCCACCGCCATGTCGGCCAGTTTTGGCCTGGGTGAGCTGGAAGCCGCCGATGGGCCGGCCGAACTGCTCGCGGGTGCGCGCGTAGTCGAGGGCCGCCTCGAAGCTGGCGCGGGCGGCGCCCATCGCGCCCCAGACGATCCCGTACCGGGCGTGGCTCAGACAACTGAGCGGGCCGCGCAGCCCGGTGACCTCCGGCAGGACGGCGTCCGCGGGCAGCCGGACCTCGTCCAGGACCAGCTCGCTGGTGACCGAGGCGCGCAGCGACCACTTGTGCTTGATCTCGGGGGCCGAGAAGCCGGGGCTGTCGGTGGGGACGACGAAGCCGCGGACGCCGTCCTCCGTGCCCGCCCAGACGACGGCGACGCCGGCCACGGATCCGTTGGTGATCCACATCTTGCGGCCGGTGAGCAGCCAGTCGCCGCCGGCGTCGCGCTTGGCGTACGTCCGCATGCCGGCCGGGTCCGAGCCGTGGTCGGGCTCGGTCAGCGCGAAGCAGCCGATGGTCTCGCCCTTGGCCATGGACGGCAGCCAGCGCTGCTTCTGCTCCTCCGAGCCGTAGCGGTGGATCGCGTACATGGCGAGGGAGCCCTGCACGGAGACGAGCGACCTGATGCCGGAGTCGGCGGCCTCCAGCTCCAGGCAGGCCAGGCCGTACTGGACGGCGGTGGCGCCCGCGCAGCCGTAGCCGTCGAGCGACATCCCGAGCGCGCCGAGGGCGCCGAGCTCGCGCGCGAGCTCCCGGATCCCCGGCAGCTCGCCGCGCTCGTACCAGTCGGCGACGTACGGCAGGACGCGGTCGGCCGCCCACCGGCGGACGGTGTCGCGTACGGCGCGGTCCTCGGGGCCGAGGAGCTCGTCGAGGGAGAGGGGGTCGTGGGGGTCGAACGGGGACGGGGCGGGTGCCATGGGGTCCTCCGGGGGCGCGGGCTCGGCTCGGGGTGCACCCCGACGTTACGGCTCGGTAACCGCGGCCGTCCAGGGGTGGGGATCTTGCCCCGGCCCCGCCCCCGGAGGGGAGGGCTCAATCCATCGAGCGAGGCAGCCGCAACGCCGCCCCCCGCCGCCCCCACCACCAGCAACCCCGCGCTCACCATCAACGTCACATGCAGACCGTGCACAAACGCATCCCGCGCCGCCGCCCGCAACGCCTCCCCCGCCGCGCCCCCGAGCCGCTCCGCCCACCTCGTACGCCTCGCCCAGCGAGTGACTCGCCGCGGCCGACGCCGCGCTCGGCACGCCGGGCGTGCCGGTGACGCCGGGCGCGTAGGCGGCGTTCATGACGCTGCCCAGCAGCGCGATGCCGATGCCCGCCCCCAGCTGGTAGGACGTCTCGCCAATCGCCGCCGCCCCGCCGGCCTCCCGCTCGGGCGCCTCGCTGAGCATCGATTCGTACGCCCCCGAAGAGCGTGGTCTCCAGCCCGAGGCCGAGCAGGACGAAGCAGCAGACGAGCGTGACCGGCCGGTCGTCCCGGCCCATCACGGTCAGGGAGACGACCGCGAGGGCCGTGAGCGCGAAGCCGGAGCAGACCATGGTGCGCGGTCCGAAGCGGGCGAGGACGCGGGAGCCCGCGAGCCCCGCGGCCATCGCGGCGAGGGTGAGCGGCAGCAGCCGCAGCCCGGTCTGCAGCGGGCTCAGGCCCAGCACGAGCTGGAGGTACTGCGCGGCGACCAGTTCCAGCCCGACGAGGGCGAGCATCGCCAGCACGATGCACCCGACGGAGACCCCGAACGCCGGCCGGGCGAACAGCGTCAGGTCGACGAGCGGATGCGCGCGCCGCCGCTGCCGGCGGACGAACAGGACGAGCAGGACGGCCCCGAGCGCGGCCGGCACCACCGTGAGCAGCGACAACGGCTCGGCGCCGCCGATCCGCTTGACCCCCCAGCACCACGCCGAACAGCCCGAACGCCGCCATCAGCGCGCCGAGCACGTCCCACGGCCCGTCCTTGTCGCCGGTGGACTCGGGCAGCAGCCAGCGGCCGACGGGGAGGCTGACGGCCATCAGCGGGAGGTTGATGAGGAAGACCGAGCCCCACCAGAAGTGTTCGAGGAGGAGCCCGCCGAGCAGCGGCCCGGCGGCCGCGCCGACCGCGGCCACCGCGCTCCAGACGCCGATGGCCACGGCCCGTTCCCGGCGGTCGGGGAAGACCTGCCGGAGGATGGAGAGCGTCGCGGGCATGATCATCGCGCCGCCGGCGCCGAGCAGCGCGCGGGCCGCGATCAGCACCTCCGGCTCCGTGGCGAGCGAGGCGAGCAGCGAGGCGATCCCGAAGATCCCGTAGCCGAGGAGCAGCACGCGCCGCCGGCCGACCCGGTCGCCGAGCGTCCCGAAGAGGATCAGCAGGGAGGCGCAGACCAGCGGGTAGACGTCCACGATCCAGAGCAGCTGGATCGCCGAGGGCCGCAGGTCCTCGGTGACGGCCGGGACGGCGACGTGCAGGACGGTCGCGTCGACGGCGACGAGGAGCAAGCTGACGCAGAGGACGACGAGCACCGTCCAGCGGTTCGCCCCCCGCCGCGCGCGGCGGCACGGGCCGCCGCGCCGCTGCCGCGGAAGACCGCACGGAACGGCCGGTGCGGGCGGTCGCCGTTCCTGACATGCGCACCTCCGTGTCGGGTCCCGGCCCGCGGCGCCGAGGGACGGGCGATACGACAGGTTACGCGAGTCGCGGCAGGTCACAGCCGCCAGCCCGCCATGGGCGTTCGCGGTGGGGGGCGTCGGATGCTGGACAATCGGCCGGTGACCGATCTCGCCTCGCCCTCCGGCATACGCACCGGCATACGCGCGGACCGCGCCGCCCCGGCGGCGGGAGCGCTGCGGCGTGCCGCCCCGGCCCTGCTGGCCTACGCGGCGGTGCGGACGCTGGGGATCGCGGTCCTCGCGCTGTGGGGTCTGACGACGGGCAAGGACGCGCACCATCTGCTGTCGGGGCGCTGGGACTCGGTCTGGTACGCGCGGATAGCGGAGGACGGCTACGGCTACACGCTGGCGCTGAGCGGCGGCAAGGTCCACTCCGATCTCGCCTTCTTCCCGTTGCTGCCGTGGCTGGAGCGGCTGCTGGCGTCCGCCCTGCCGCTGTCGGCGGCCGACGCCGGGCTGCTGGTGAGCGCGGTCTCCTCGCTGTTCGCGGCGGCGGGGATCTTCGCGATCGGCGACCGGCTGCACGGCCGGCGGGCCGGCGTGGCCCTGGTGGTGCTGTGGGCGGCCCTGCCGGTGGGCGTGGTCCAGTCGATGGCGTATTCGGAGTCGCTGTTCACGGCGCTGGCGGCGTGGTCCCTGTACGCGGTGCTGACCGGCCGCTGGCCGGCGGCCGGCGTCCTGGCGGCGCTGGCCGGGCTGACCCGCCCGGTCGGGGCGGCCGTGGTGGCGGCCGTGTGGATATCCGCCGTGGTGGTCCTCGTCCGCCGCCGCCCCGGCCGCCGCGAGCGGTGGCGGATGCTGCTGGGCGTGGCGCTGGCCCCGCTGGGCTGGCTGGCGTACGTGGTGTGGGTCGGCGTGCGGACGGGGAGCCCGGCCGGCTATCTGGACGTCCAGGGCGGCTGGGGCAACGGCTTCGACGGCGGGCTGGCGTTCGGCGCGTTCATAGGGGAGCGGCTGGCGGGACCGGCGTTCCCGGCGGGGCTGGCGCTGCTGGCGGGAGTGGCGCTGGTGGTGTGGCTGTACGTGGCGGGGGCGCGGCGGGGACAGCCGCTGCCGCTGCTCGTCTACTCCGGGACGGTGCTGCTGCTGGCCCTGACGGCGAAGGGCTACTTCGGCTCGAAGCCGCGGCTGATGCTGCCGGCCTTCCCGCTGCTGCTGCCGCTCGCGGTGGCGTTGGCGCGACTGCGCACGTCACGGGCCGTGCCGGTGGCGGGGGCGGTGGCGCTGGCCGCGGCCTGTTACGGAGCGTTCTGGCTGAACGGCTCCGGCCCACCATGATCATTTTCTCCGGGGACCCCGGCCCGCCCTCCCCCGGGCGGCGGGAAACGGTCCGGAACACCCCGTCCAATCCCCGATAAACGTCCGCGTAAAAAAGCGGGAAAGAACGCACCGGGGCGCTCGACTGCCGCCCGGCCAGGGATTCTTTAGCCGTTTCTTATTTCCCCGGACCGCGTTCCGGGGCCACCGGATCAAACGCGCCGAAAGTCGTGTTTGAGACGCATTCCACATCACATCGTCATCACAAAACTGCGCGATCGGCCGGACCCTCCCATCACGCAATGTAACGTCGATTGGGTGCGTACCAACGACGAGCCCGCCCCCGCCGAGGAGCGCCCGAGCGAACCCCCGCGACCACGGATGACCCGGACCCGCCTGGGGATCTTCGTGGCGACCTCCGTGGTCTACGCGGCGATCGTGGTCGGTGTGCTGACCACGTCCTGGCCCGTGCGTTTCGACTGGCAGGTCATGCTCTTCCGGCCGTACAAGCAGTGGCCCGAGATCCACACCTTCCTCGACTACTTCGTCGTGCTGGGCCAGCGCGGCCCGACGGCCGTCGCGGTCGCCGCCTGGCTGGGCTGGTGCGCGTACCCAGCGGAAGACGCTGCGTCCCCTGCTGGTGCTGGGCACCTCACTGCTGCTGCTCAACGCTACCGTGGGCGCCGCGAAGATAGGGATGGGCCGATTGGGTCCGCACTACGCGACCGAGATCGGCTCCAACGAGATGTTCGCCGGGGGCGACATATTCCCCTCCGGCCACACCGCGAACGCGGTGGTCACCTGGGGCGTCCTCGCCTACCTGGCCACCACGCCCCGGGCCCGCCGGATCGCCTCGGTGAGCGCGGCCCTGCTGGCCCTGGGCGTCGGCATGACGACGGTCTACCTCGGTACGCACTGGATGAGCGACGTCACGCTGGGCTGGACCGCCGGCCTGCTGGTGCTGCTGGCCCTGCCTGGTTCGAACACGCTGATGGAGCGGGCCGAGTCCTGGCTGCTGGCCGTCCTGGGCCCGGCTGCGCGAGCGCCGCGTGTCCTGGCCCCGGCGGTGGCGACGGCCCCCGATCGTGGGCTGTGGGGCCGCGCGCCCCGGCCGTACGACACGGCCCCGGCGCGCGAGCCGGTGGGCGCCGCCTCGCGGGCCGTACGGCAGGCCGAGAACCGGCCCGGGCCGCGGCCCGGACGCACACGCCCCGTTCGGAGCGGGACGCCGGTCACCCCCGGCGGCAGCCGCCGGCCGCCGCAGCGCACCGGCGCCGGCGGTCCCGGCGACGGGCCGCGGACGCGCCAATCGGCTGAGCGACCGCATCGCGAAAGGGCCGCCACCTCGTCGAGGTGGCGGCCCTTTCGCATGCCGGGCGTCAGCCCTTCCAGCAGCGCCGCACGAGGCCGTCCGCCACCTCGAGGTTCAGCCGTCCGATCACGTACTCCAGGGTGATCACGGTGTCCGCGGCAGCGCGCGGACGGTCGTCCAGCCCCGGGCCGGCGGGCCCGGGCGGCCGCGCCCTCGGCGTCGAGACCCACGTACTCGTCGGGGTCGTCGGTCGTGGGTCCGTCGGCAGGTTCGGCAGGGGCACCATGGCAGCCACCGTAGCCCCCGGGGAGCGCCCCCGGCAGCCCGCGGCGGGACGCGCACCGCCCGCCTCCGACCCACCACGGGTCACACTTCTGTCACAGAAATCCGCGGCCGTGTTTACGGGGGCCCACATCACTCCCACGGGTCGTCTTTCGTCCCCGCTATCCGGCCCAGGGAACTCCGGTTGAGAATACGCGCGGCCCACCGCACCGCCCCGTAAACCCCTTTCCGGGTTCCACCGGAATTCGGTGCGGAGATCCTTTTCCGTCGTGCCCGGAAAGAATTCCACGAGCCCCCGGAACGTTCCCCGCAGGCTGTGGAATATTTAATTCCGGATAGCCCGGAGAGGTCCGGAGGCCACCACGACGACGGGCGCCCCGGCCCCGCGCTAGCGGACGGGCGGCCGCTCGTCGACGCGGATCGCCAGGTCGTTGTCGGCGGTGTAGTACGGGCCGGCCTGGGCGGGCGCGTAGGGGGCGTCCACCGGCTGGGCCGGGTAGACGAAGACCTGGCCCTTCTCCGCCACGTCGTCCAGCAGCCGGGCGACGCGGGCCGCGGCCGACCCGTCCGCGGGGCGCAGCCACAGGTCCCAGACCTCCGGGCCGCCCTCCCAGGACTCGCACAGCTCCTGGAGGGCGAAGGTGAACGAGAAGTCGTGGGCCCGCTCGCGGTCACCGGAGCCGTACGGACCAGCTGCGCGTCGCGGCGGCAGCGCGCCTCGGCGACGGCACCGGCGAGCCACTCCTCCGGGTTCCCCACCCGGTGCAGCGTGCCGGCCACGGTGATGCCCTTGGCGTCGATCCCCAGATCGCCGGCCTCGGCGTGCGGGGCCCGCTGCCAGCTGCGCAGCGAGAGGTTGCCGTGCTTGGTGGCGTAGGGGATGCGCACCGCGAGCGGCGAGGTGCTGAGGCCGGGCCGCCGGTCCACCAGGGAGCGCAGGTCGGCCAGGCCCGGCAGCAGCCGCGTCGGCTCCGCGTCGCCGCGGCCCAGGTATACGTCCCAGCGGCCCTCGGGCAGCGGGACGGTGCTGGGCAGGACGGCGCGCAGGCGGCCGTCGCCGTTGGGCGTGAGCGGCAGGCGGACCTCATCGTCGGGGTTCTCGACGGCGTTTCCGCCCCGGCGGAGCAGCACCAGCGCCGCCGACCAGTGGCCGGAGGCGTCGGCCCCCTCGGGGGCGTCGAGGTCGAAGGTGAGTCCGCCCGCGGAATCCGCGATGCAGTCGGCGCGCGGCGCGGCAGACACGATGGTGAACTCCTCGGGAACGGTGGAGCCCGCGTCGGCGGGCCCGGCGGGGGTCGGGGAAGGCGTCATGCGGCACGCACCCGTCGCAGGGCGGACCGGCTCGCATCCTTGGTCTTCAGGGCACCGCTGAGCAGGGCCCCGCGGGTGCGGTGCAGGGAGTCGCGCAGGGCGCCGCGGCCGGTGAGGTCGCCGAAGAGCCGCTCGTAGCGCCCGGCGATCTCGGCGGGGTCGAAGCGGGCCGAGCTCTCCAGCGCCGCCCGGCCCATGCGCCGGCGCAGCTCGTCGTCCTCGATCAGCTTCAGCAGCCCGGCGGCGATGGCGTCGGTCTTGCCGACCGGCACCAGCAGGCCGTCGGTGCCGTCGGTGATGATCTCGCGGGGACCGTGCGGACAGTCCGTGGAGACCACGGGCAGACCGCAGCGCATCGCCTCGACGATCGTCATGCCGAACGACTCCAGGCTGGAGGTGACGGCGCCGATCGAGCCCTTGACCCACTCCGCCTCCAGCGGATTGGCGGGGCCCATGAGGAAGACGTGGTTGTAGAGACCCAGCTTGTCGACGAGGGCGCGCAGCTTGGCCTTCTCGGTGCCGGCGCCGTAGATCCGCAGCCGCCAGTCCGGCCGTTCGGCCACGACCTTGGCGAACGACTTCACGAGCACGTCGTAGCGCTTGGCGGGGGCGAGCCGGCCGGCGGCGATCACCCACTTCCCGGACGAGTCGGCGGGGGCGACGGCCGGCGCGGGCACGCTGTTGGGCACGGCCTCGATGCGCACGCCGGGCAGCCGCATCAGCTTGCGGTAGGTGCGCGCGTCCGCCTCGGTCACGGTGGTGACGGCGTCGAGCCGGGGGTAGTGGGTGCGCAGCGCCAGCTTCAGGGCGGAGGAGTGGGTGCTGAGCGTCAGGTGCTCCTGGCCGACCCGGGCGACGCCGCGCCGGGCCTGCTGGGCGATGTGGACGTTGAGGCCGGGGCGGGTGCCCACGACCACGTCGCACTCCAGGCTCCGGAGGTGGTCGGCGATGCGCCGGTCGGTGAGCGCGCTGTACTGCTTGTAGCGGCCCTCGGCGGCGGGGAAGACGGTGGCGGGGCGCTCGTACTCCGGGTCGTCGCCCTCGTACCCCGGGCTGCCCTTGCGCAGGTCCACCAGGTGCCGCAGGCGCACCTTGCCGGACGGGGCGAGGACGGGCTCGTCCCTGTGCCGGAAGACGGAGACGACCTCCACGTCGTGGTGCTCGGCGAGCGTGCTCGCCAAGTTGTACGTGGTGCGGATGGTGCCGCCGATGCCGTAGGCATTGTGAATCAGGAATGAGATGTGCATTCGTCCCCACAGCCGGTGTGCGTGCCCGGTGGCGCGCCTCCAGAAGATTAGACCGTACTGACGATCAGGAGGTTGGCCCCGGTCCTCGACTCGATCACGGAACGATGAGCATTCCATGACGCGGGGCGGCGGGTTCGCGCCAGGTTCGGGATGCCGCGAAGCGCCCTGGCGCGAGGGCGTGACCCCGGCCGTGGGTCCTCCGTTGTCTTCGTTACGAGCCGGGAACCGCCCGGACGCCCCCGCCCACGCACCGGAAGTACGAGGAGCCCCCGTGCCTCGCATGCTCGACGTCAGCGACGAAGTACGCGCCGAGATCGGCGACGAAGAAGCGGACCGCCTGCTCGGGGGCGACAACGCCCCGGGCACCTACGACTGCACCTCGTGCCGCACCCCCGGCAACAGCGAGCGGGAACGCACCAGCACCGTGCTGTTCGTCGGCGAGGAGACGGCGGTGCTCGCCTTCGCGCACGCCTCCTGCATCCCCTCGCAGGTGGTCCCGGTCTCCGAGGAGCAGCTCCAGGGCGCGGTGCGGTCCATCACCGGCGGCGCCGGGCAGCAGCCGGAGTCCGACCTCCCGCTCCAGGCGGAGCTGGGCGTCACCAGCGGCCTGCTGCTGGTGGGCGGCGAGGTGCAGCCCGCGCTGGTCGTCGAGCCGCTCGTGCCGATCGCCCGCCCGGGCACGACCGGCCCGGTGGACGTCTTCCTGGAGCTCCTCGGCGAACAGGGCTTCTCCCACGATCACCGCCCTCGACCAGGTGCCCGAGCGGCTCCCGGGCTGGTCGGTGCTGCTGGTGATGGGCAAGCTGCACGCGGTGCTCCAGCCCAACGCCAACGGGGGCGCGCCGGTGGCCTGGTGGCAGGCGCACCAGGCGATGCAGGTGGCCGACGAGTGGCGGTCCCAGGTCAACAAGTCGGGACAGGTGCTCGTCTTCGCGGCCCCGGTCGGCACGATCGGCCAGCAGCCGCGCGAGGACCTGCTGCGGGAGGCGATGGACCGGGCCGCGGCCGCGGGGAAGCTGGTGGGCGCGGCGATGCCGCTCGCGGGCACATGATCGACGGCGTGCGCCCCGGGGTGAACCGGCGCACCCCTGTTTCCCCCTGCCCCGGGGAAGGATTCGTGCCCCGGGCCGCATCCGATGGCCCGCGGGGTCGTTGGCTGGGATGTGTACTCTTACGAACCCGCTTCCCGGACCTCGTACCAGAACTACATCCCCGGCATGCGCCCACCCCGCGACGCCGCCCAGAGCCGCCCCGCCTCGGTGACCCCGATCTTCGACGCCCTCTGCTCCGAGTACCGCCGCTCCTTCCGCACGCTGCCCGGCGACCGGGCGGCGAGGAGGAGCTGGGCTTCAAGGGGTTCGGCCTCCCGCAGCAGGGCGCGGGCACGGGCCAGGGGTACTACGGCCAGCTCACCGGGCACTCGCCGTACCCGGGGCACACGGGCTGGTCGGGGAGCTGGGACACATACCAGTCGCACGGGCGGCAGCGCGGGCAGTTGCCCGCGCTGCCGCCCGGTTCGCGTGACGGACGCATGCGCGGCGGCTTCTAGCCGCGCTGCCGTCCGCTCCTTCTCGCGGCTCCGCCGCGCGTGAGCCGCCCGCTTCTCGCGCACGGGCACGCGCACCGAGATGTGGATCGGCGTCCCCGCGAAGCCGGCGGCAACCTCCCGGGGACAACCCCCGTACCCCCGGCCGCGCGTGAGCCGCCCGCCGACTACTTCTTGCGGCCGCGCTTCTCCCGCACGCGCACCGAGATGTGGATCGGCGTCCCCTCGAAGCCGAACTCCTCGCGCAGCCGTCGCTCGACGAAGCGGCGGTAACCGGCCTCCAGGAAGCCGGAGGCGAAGAGGACGAACCGCGGCGGCTTGGTGCCCGCCTGCGTGCGAAGAGGATGCGCGGGCTGCTTGCCGCCCGGATGGGGTGCGGGTGGGCCGCGACGAGCTCGCCGAGAGGAAGGCGTTGAGCCGGCCGTGGGCACGCGGGTCTCCCACCCGGCCAGGGCCGTCTCGATCGCCGGGAGCGAGCTTCTCCATGTGCCGGCCCGTCCGCGCCGACACGTTCACCCGCGGCGCCCAGGCGATCTGGCCGAGCTCGGTCTCGATCTCGCGCTCCAGGTAGAAGCGGCGCTCCTCGTCGAGGGTGTCCCACTTGTTGATCGCGAGCACCAGTGCCCGGCCGGCCCTCGACGGCCATGGTGATGATCCGCTGGTCCTGGACGCTGATGCTCTCGCTCGCGTCGATGAGGACGACGGTGACCTCGGCCTTCTCGACGGCGGCGGCGGTGCGCAGCGAGGCGTAGTAGTCGGCGCCCTCCTGGAGGTGGACGCGGCGGCGGATGCCGGCGGTGTCCACGAACTTCCAGGTCCTGCCGCCCAGCTCGATCAGCTCGTCGACCGGGTCCCGGGTGGTGCCGGCCAGCTCGTTGACGACGACCCGCTCCTCGCCCGCGACCTGGTTGAGCAGCGAGGACTTGCCGACGTTCGGGCGGCCGACGAGGGCGATGCGGCGGGGCCGCGACGGCGGTGCCGAAGGTCTGGGCCGGGGCCCTCGGGGCAGCGCCTCCAGGACCGCGTCCAGCATGTCGCCGGTGCGCGGCCGTGCAGGGCGGGAGGACCGGGTGGGGCTCGCCAGGCCCAGCGACCAGAGCATGCGGCGTCGCCTCGGCGGAGGGGCCGTCCACCTTGTTGGCGCACAGCACGACCGGCTTGTTGGCCCGGCGCAGCAGCTTGACGACGGCCTCGTCGGTGTCGGTGGCGCCGACGGAGGAGTCCACGACGAAGACGACCGCGTCGGCGCCTCGATGGCGAACTCGGCCTGGGCGGCGACGGAGGCGTCGATGCCGAGGACGTCCTGCTCCCAGCCGCCGGTGTCGACGACCTTGAAGCGGCGGCCGGCCCACTCGGCCTCGTAGGTGACGCGGTCCGGGTGACGCCGGCCGGTCCTCGACGACCGCCTCGCGGCGGCGATGATGCGGTTCACCAGGGTGGACTTGCCGACGTTGGGCGGCCGACGACGGCGAGGACGGGCAGCGGGCCGTGGCCGCGCCGCGGCGAGCTCGTTCTCGACGTCCTCGGCGTCGAAGCCCTCCAGCGCCGCGAGCTCCATGAACTCCGCGTACTCGGCGTCGCCAAGCTCACCGTGCTCGTCGCCGGTGTGGATCTGGTCGTTCATGGAGTCCGTTCCTCGTTCGTATGGTCGGCGGACCAGGCAGTCCGCTACTAAGTCTCGTTCAGCGCCCGGTGAGGCGCTTGCTTCCGCCAGGTGCGCGCCCCAGCCGCCGCTGGATGCGTACGGTCGCCTCGTCCAGCGCCGTACGGGTGCGCCGCCCGCTGCCGTCCCCGGCGTCGAGGCGTCGCCGAAGACGACGTCGACCCGGCCCGCGCAGCGGCGGCAGGCCGGGGACGAGGCGTCCCCTGCGCTCGGTGCTGCCCAGCACGGCGACGGGGACGACCGGCGCCCCCGAGCGGAGGGCGAAGTAGGCCAGGCCCGCCCGCAGCGCAGGCGAAGTCGCCCTCGCCCCGGGTGCCCTCGGGGAAGATCCCCAGGACGCCGCCCCCGCTCCAGGACCTCCAGCGCGCCGGGGACGGCGCCGCGGTCGGGCGCCCGAGCGGTCCACCTCCAGCTGGCCGATGCCGCGCAGGAAGGGACCCAGCGGGCCGGCGAACGCCTCCTCTTGATCAGGAAGTGCACGGGCCGGGCGCGGTGCCCATCAGCATCGGGCCGTCGATGTTGTGGAGTGGTTGACGGCCAGGATGGCCGGGCCCCGCGGCGGGCACCCGCCAGGCGCCCAGCACGCGGGGCTTCCACAGCCCGTACATCAGGCCGATGCCGATCCGTCTGCCGACGGCCGCACCGGAGGCGGCGGGTGTCACGCGGACCGCTTCTCTGTGCTTTCGGTCGCGCTCACCGCCTCGACTCCGCTCCGGCCGAGTGCTCCGCCCTCGTTCCTCGGTCGGAGCCCTCAACCTGCGCTGCGTCTCGGCTGCGCCGCTCCTCCACGAGGGTCACCACGCACTCGATGACCTGCTCAGCGTGAGCTCGGTGGTGTCCACCTCGACCGCGTCCGCGGCCTTGGCGAGCGGGAGGTCTTGCGGCCGGAGTCGGCGGCGTCCCCCGCTTGACCAGGGCGGCCTGGGTGGCGGCCAGGTCCGCGGTGTCCTTGCCCTTCAGCTCGCCGTTGCGGCGCGGCGCGCGCGGGCCTCCGGGGGAGGCCGGTCAGGAAGATCTTGAGGTCGGCGTCCGGCAGCACGGTCGTGCCGATGTCCCGGCCCTCGCGACGATGCCGTGCGGGGCCGCGGCGGCGATCGAACGCTGGAGCTCGGTCAGCCGGGTGCGGATCTCGGGGACGGCGCTGACGGCGCTGACCGCGGAGGTGACCTCCTGGGTACGGATCGGGCCCGCGGCGTCGGCACCGTCGACCGTGATCGTGGGCGCGGACGGGTCCGTACCGGAGACGATCTCGGGCTTGCCGGCCGCGGCGGCGACGGCCGCGGCGTCGTGGACGTCGATGCCGTTGGTCAGCATCCACCAGGTGATCGCCCGGTACTGCGCGCCCGTGTCCAGGTAGCGCAGTCCCGAGCTTGGCGGCCACGGCCTTGGAGGTGCTGGACTTGCCCGTGTACCGGAGGGGCCGTCGATGCCGACGATGACTGCTGCCGGCGCGGTCCTGGCGCGGTTTCCACGGTGTCGGACACCTTCCTCCGTGCCACGTTTGTCGAAATAGCCCTACGTATTCAGGCTTCCCCCAAGGTTACTGGCTCGCCGGAGCGGATCGCGCCGCCGCGATCCCTACTGGCGCAGGGCCCAGCCCCGCTCGCGCAGGGCGCGGTGACCACCGCGGCGGCCTGCGGCTCGACCATCAGCTGGATCAGGCCGCTCTGCTGGCCGGTCGCGTGTTCGATGCGGACGTCCTCGATGTGACGCCCGCGCGGCCGGCATCCGCGAAGATCCGGGCCAGCTCGCCCGGCTGGTCGCCGATGAGGACGGTGACCGACTCGTACGCCGCGGGTGCCGCGCCGTGCTTGCCGGGGACGCGGGCACGGCCCGCGTTGCCGCGGCGCAGCACCGCCTCCAGGCCGTCGACCGCCTCCTCGGCCGGGCCCGCGCCGTCCAGGTCGCGCAGGGCCCGCACGGTGGCGGCGAGGTCGGTGGCGAGGCCGTCGAGGACGTCGGCGACCGGGCCGGGGTTGGCGGAGAGGATGTCGAGCCACATCCGCGGGTCGGACGCGGCGATCCGGGTCACGTCGCGGATGCCCTGTCCGCACAGCGCACGGCCGTCTCGTCGGCGTCCTCCAGCCGGGCGGCGACCATGCTGGAGACCAGCTGGGGGGTGTGCGAGACGAGGGCGACGGCCCGGTCGTGGGCGTCGGCGTCCATCACCACGGGGACCGCCCGGCACAGGGGCGACGAGTTCGAGGGCGATGTTGAGGACCTCGGTGTCGGTGTCCCGGGTCGGGGTCAGCACCCAGGGGCGGCCCTCGAAGAGGTCGGCGGAGGCCGCCAGGGGCCCGGAGCGCTCGCGGCCGGCCATCGGGTGGGTACCCCAGGTAGCCGGAGAGGTCGCA
>NZ_BAAAXZ010000001.1:0-23287 GCF_039535865.1 Streptomyces thioluteus | reverse complement strand
GGCCGCCGTGGAGCAGCGCCCCATACATCTCCCACACTGCGAAGTCGAAGGCGTAGGAATGGAAGAGACACCAGACGTCATCTGCAGTGAACCGGAAATGCTCGTTGCTCGCGAGGAAGAGTCGCAGCACGTTGGCATGGGTGACCTGTACGCCCTTGGGCTTGCCTGTGGACCCGGAGGTGAAGATCACATACGCGAGTTGGCCTCGCAAGTCCTGCCCGGGCAGGGCAGTGCTGGGTAGGGCCGCCGCGTCCTCCAGAAGGCCGTTCAGCGGGATCCGCCCCTCGTACGCGAAACCGGGGAAGACGCCTGGGCCGACAATCATCGGCAGGTTCTCGAACTGACCGACGATGTGCCGCAGCCGCGCCTCCGGCGCTGCGGCGTCCAGCGGGACGTAGGTCTTGCCCGCCTTCAAGACACCCAGAAGCACCGCGATCAGGTCGCAGCCCCGATCGAGGGCGACGGCCACGTGCTCGGCGTCGACCGTCAGCTGCAGTCGGCGGGCGATCCGGTTCGCCTGCTCGTCGAGCTCCCGGTAAGTACGGGATTCGGTGCCGTACTCGACTGCGATCCGGTCCGGGTACTCGGCGGCCCGTTCCTCGAAGACGGACTGGAGCGAGGGCGAGGTGGGGAAGGAGGCATGTCGGTTGACCAGACCGTCAATGGCCCGGGCCCGATCAGGGGAAACACCGCGCACCTGGTGCCGGTTGGTATCGCGGCCGCATGTCACAGATCGCAGCAGAGTCAGCAGGACCTCCGCCGGTTCGCTCTGTGCCAAGGTGTCGGTATACGCGAGGTGGTAGCCATATGCGCCTCCCAGGTCCTCGACCCTGGCGACGAGTGGGTAGACCAGGTCACGGCGATCGATGTCGAGGCTCTCGGCGCGTCGGCCGGCGATGCGAAAGGCGAGCCGCTCCCGGTAGTAGGTGAAGGAGCTGCTGGGGGTGGGCCGACCGGTGCGGCCAGCCGCCGTGATCTCCGCTGCGTGGGCTGTGAAGTCAAAGTCCTCGTAGCGGATCAGCGAACCCATGCGGTCCTCAAGGTCCCGGCAAGAGCTCGCCGAAAGTGGTGTAGGCGTCGAGGTCCACAGCGAGCGGCAATGTGTTGACGAAGTAGCCGAATGCGGCCTCTTGACCCGGGTGTTTGCGGCGGTTGCCGAGCGGGACGGCGGTAGTGACGGTACGGCTGCCGCTGAGGGCGCCCAGGAGTGTCATGTGCACCCCAAGAAAGAAGCTGAACTTGCGAACACCCAGCTCAGCCCACGGTTTTGTCGATGGCACCGTTCAGCTCATTGTCGAGCGGCAACCAGGCGTGGGATCCCTCGAGGATCTCTTCGTCGTTGCGGCTCGATTCGAGGTGTTCGAGGGAGAGCGTAGGTAGCCCGCTCAGCATCGAGCGGAAGAACTCCAGCGCCTCCGGGGCAGGGTGCGGCTGATCAGGGAAGTCCAGGGGGCTCATGTCGGCGCCCGCCGGCTGGGCGGACGGATCTTCGTAGAGACGTCCGATCTCATGGCCGACCCGGTAGAAGCTGAACGCGTCGCAGATCAGGTGTGACATAAGAATGGTGAGGTACGTGGCGTGCTCATCGCAGACGACTGCGTACTCGTACAGTGGCCAGCGATCGGCGGGGATCTGTCGGTGGGCCAGACGAGACATCCGCTCTTGCACCAGCTCGGCGGCATCCCCTTCGTACCGGATCAGGGGGACCTCGTAACGAAGGTCCGAGTCGTATACCGCCTTGACCTCGCCGTCATGTTCGGTGAACACGGTATTGAACGCAATGTTCGTGTTAAGGAACCCCTCAACGGCCCGGCGCAGTTGCACAGCGTCGATGCCACCGGGCATGCGAAACGCGAACGCCAGGTTGTACGAGGTGTCCCTGGGAAAGACCCTTCCGTGCAGGTAGAGCTTGTGCTGTGCAGCCGTCAGAGCGGCCATGCGCCCATGCATTCGCTTCATCCCCCATGAGTGGTGTCCGGTTCGCGAGGTCGAAACCCCTGGGCGTACGCATCTCCCCTTTGTGAGTGCCCTCCTCGGGCATAGCGAATGCCCTCAGCCTGTCGGAAAATCGCTTGCCGACCACAATGCAAGAACTGCCCGCGCGCACACGCCCTTTCCTTGCGATGCGGAAAGGCGGTCGAAAGAGCGGCAGGATCAGGGCAGCAGGCCATCATCGAACTGACGGCAGGCAATAGTTAGGTGGTTCCGTGTGGGGACATCGAAGTCCGACACCCAGTGTCCTCAACGGCGCCGAACGGTAACTTCGCAGCTCAGCGCAGTATCCAGCAGGGTATGGACTCCTCTGGAACGATGCGACTCGACCTACGCTACCTAGGCGCCTCAACTGCGTCAAGCAACCACTTGGTTCACTCCTTTGAGTGGCCAATGGCCAGTTAAAGTTGCTTCGACTCGGTCCGAATATGCATCAGACTCGCGGGGTTGCCGCCATTCTGTTCATGCGGTCCGGGGTGGCGTACCGACATTCCCTGGGGGGGAACAGTGAGCGTACGAACCGAAGCTGCAGAGCCGAGCCGAGAGACAGGGCGCGGGGCAGGAACGTGGGGAAACGGCCATCGCCCTCGGCTCACCGAAGTGGAACTCGTCCCGATGAGCACGCTGCTGCCCGCAGATTCACCCCGCACGGACGGGGAGGACCCACAGCACACCCAGGTCCTCGCCTCCTCAGGAGCGGTGCTGCCGCCGATCATTGTGCACCGGCCCTCCATGCGCGTGGTGGACGGTATGCACCGCCTGAGGGCAGCCGTCGCCCGCGGCGAGGACAGGATCCGTGTCCGCTTCTTCGACGGACCCCAGCAGGATGCCTTTTCTGATCGCCGTACGGGAGAACACCGTGCACGGCCTCCCCCTCTCCCTGAGCGACCGCACAGCCGCGGCGAGCCGCATCATCGAGACGCACGGACACTGGTCGAACCGGGCGATCGCCGAGACGACGGGACTGTCCGCCAGGACGGTGAGCCAGATCCGCCGGGACGTGCAGACAGGCCCAGAACCGACGTCTCGTCTGGGCCGGGACGGCCGCACCCGACCGTTGAACAGTTCCCAAGGCCGGGCTCGTGCCGCGCAGTTGGTCGTCGATATGCCCACGGCCTCGCTCCGGGAGATAGCCCAGCTCGCCGGCATCTCCCCTGGCACGGTGCGCGATGTACGGGCTCGTGTCAGCCGCGGGGAGGACCCGGTCCCCACCGCCATGCGGCAAGAGCACACCCCGATCCCGCCCTCTGCGCAGCACGATTCAGCCCCAGCGCCGCAGCGGTCCGGCGTACAGGGAACCGAGCGGAGCGCCGAGGAGAAGGCTGCTGCCCCCGGACAACAATCCGGCCCGGAATACGATGAGGGGCGCAAAACCCCGGCACTCCTGCGGCCACGGACACCGGAAGCCACAGAGAGTCACACTGCCCTGCTCGCTGCCCTTTTGAAAGACCCATCCCTCAAGTACGCGGAGAACGGCCGGCTGTTGCTGCGCCTGTTCATAGCCAACGCCTTGCTCAACCAGCATCGTGACGAGCTGACCGAGGCGGTGCCGAACCACAGGGTCCGGTTGGTTGGCCGGTTCGCCCGCGTGTGTGCCGACGCCTGGGCCGAGTTCGCCGAAGACCTCGAACGCAAGGTGTGAACATCGCGGCTTTCGCGAGTCAGCAGCCGGTGTGCAACTGCGGGTTGCGCATGGGTTGCACACTGCTCCGGCAAAGCCCCGCACCACAGAGGATGGCGCACCCTCGGTCCGGCGGCTATGGTTGCGGCCCATTCGGCGCACCGCACGGCACGGAGCCCTCTCTGGACTCCGGGGCAGCGGTTTGACGGGGCAGATATGCGAGGGCGGCCACGCCCGCCCGTGCCACTCATTCCATCCCCTTGCCGACTCCGGTGCGACATCCCGTGCCCGCCCATATCTGTTCGTCCTGATTGGACGGGCTCGTCCCACGGAATAGGGAATCTGCCATGAATGACAATCTGTTCGGTCCTTCCGGCGCGCCCGGCACGACGGCGAAGGAGGTCGCATCGCCGACCGCCGAAGGGAACGGCCTCGCCCACCCCGTAGGCATCCTGGGTACCGGCCTCTACGTCCCCCGGACAGTCGTGACGAACGAGGAACTCACGCGGACCCTGGAAACGACCGACGAGTGGATCAGCACCCGGACGGGCATCCGGGAACGGCGTTTCCTCGAAGAAGGCTGCGCCACTTCCGACATGGCCATCAAGGCGGCCCGTCGGGCGCTCGACCGTGCCCGCGTCGACCCGTCCGACGTGGACGCCGTCGTCACCACCACATTCACACCTGACCAGCCGCTGCCGTCGATGGGCATGATCATCAAGGAGGCGATCGGTGCGCACCGGGCGATGCCGCTCGACCTCACCCAGGCCGCCTGCTCCGGCGGGATCTACGCATTGCTGACAGGTGCGCATCTGCTGCAGAACACCGCCTTCAAACATGTTCTGGTCATCGGCGCCGACGCAGGATCACGCGGAACGGACCCGCGCGAGCGCACCACCCGGGTCTTTCTCGGCGACGCGGCCGGGGCCGCACTGCTGGGCCGTACACCCGTCGGCTTCGGGCTCCTGTCCTGGGACACCGGCGGGGAACTCTCCTTCGAAGTGGAGATCACCGCGGGCGGCTCACGCCTGCCCACCAGCCCCGAGACCGTGGAGGCCCGCTCCCATTTCCTGAAGATGAATGGCAAGGCCGTATGGAACATAGCTACCGACAAGCTTCCGGACAGCATCCGTAAGACAGCCCGGCGCGCCGGGGTCGAACTGGACGATGTCCAGCACGTATTGCTGCACCAGGCGAACCTCAACATCATCAACGAAACGGCCAGGGAACTGAGTCTGCCCTCCCACCGGGTACCGACCACCGTCCAACGACTCGGAAACACCGCCGCGGCCAGCGTCTTCACCGTGCTGCACGAGACCCTCGAACAGCGTGCACGACATGGCGATCTAATGATCGCGGCCGCTATCGGCGCCGGATTCCTTTGGGGATCGGCCTGCTTCCGTCACTTTGACCCTGCCGGCGAGGTGTGACAGTGCTCGCAGTGGTCGCCAAAGGCACGGACCCGGCCGAGCCTCTCGGCGGCCTGTACGTCGGCGAGTGGCCCGAGGCTGCGGTTCGCGGGGAGTGGACCACGGTCACGGTCCATGCCGCCTCGCTGAATCACCACGACCTGTGGACGCTGCGCGGCGTCGGCCCGGGCACCCGGCGCGTGCCGGTAGTCCTGGGGTCTGATGCGGCCGGCGTCGACGAGGATGGCAACGAGGTCATCATCCACCCGGTCGTCGGCGATCCGGCGGCCGGCGGTGGGGACGAGACGCTGGACCCTGGCCGGACTCTCTTCGGCGAAGAGCACGACGGCACCTGCGCACAGCGAGTGGCGGTACCAGTCCGCAATCTGGTGCCTAAGCCGCCGGGCCTGTCATTCGAGGAGGCAGCCTGCCTGCCCGGGGCCTGGTTGACCGCCTACCGGATGCTGTTCCGGAAGGCGGCCCTCCGGCCAGGCGACACCGTCCTGGTGCAGGGTGCCGGTGGCGGCGTGTCCACCGCGCTGATCACTCTGGGCGCCGCCGCCGGGTTCCGCGTCTGGGTGACCGGGAGGAGCGAAGAACGCCGCGAGAGCGCGCTACGGATCGGTGCACACGATGTGTTCTCTGCTGGGGCCCGATTGCCCGCGCGGGTAGACGCGGTCATGGAGACGGTCGGCGAGGCCACCTGGGCCCACTCGTTGCGCAGCCTGCGTCCCGGCGGCCGGGTCGTGGTCAGCGGTGGCGACAACCGGAACCATGCCGCCGGCCGACCTGGCCCATATCTTCTTCCGGCAGTTGACGATCGTCGGATCCACCCTGGGCACACGCGACGACCTACTGGAACTCTCCCGGTTCTGCGCCGAGCACCGGCTGTCTCCGGTCATCGACCGGGTGCTGCCGCTGGCACAGGCCCGGAATGGCTTCCAAGCGCTGCTGAACGGTGAGGTGTTCGGCAAGGTCGTTCTCACCCCGCCGGCATGACCCCACGGCCGTGGGGAGGCGAGGATACGAACGGCCCGGGTGAGCCGTGCCGGGGTATGAGTTCCGGGGCACGGTTCACCCCGGCTACTGCGGTGGCATGCGCAGGGCACCGTCGAGGCGGATCGTCTCGCCGTTGAGCAAGGGATTCTCGATGATATGCAAGGCCAGCGCGGCGAACTCGTCCGGGTCACCGAGCCGGGATGGGTGCGGCACCTGCGCACCGAGGGAGGACTGCGTCTTCCGGGGGAGGCCCTTCAGCAGCGGTGTGTCGAACAGTCCGGCAGCGATGGTCACGACACGGATCCGCGTCGACGCGAGGTCGCGCGCGACAGGCAGGGTCAGACCGACGACACCCGCCTTGGACGCGGCGTACGCGGCCTGGCCCGCCTGGCCGTCAAATGCTGCGATGGACGCCGTGTTGACGATGACGCCACGTTCCCCACCGATCTCGTCAGCCCGCCCGATACGCTCGGCCGCGAGTCGTATGACGTTGAAGGTGCCTATCAGGTTGACCGCGACGACGCGCTGGAAATCCTTGAGCGGAAACGGCCCTCTCCTGCCCACCGTCCTGAACGCATTGGCTGTCCCGGCGCAATTCACGACCACTCGCAGAACCCCCAGTCCCTCCGCGCAGTCCAGGACGGCTGTCACGTCAGCCTCGTTGGTGACATCGGCGGGCACGAAGAACGCCGCGCCCCCCAATTCCTCCGCCGCTTCCTCCCCTTTCATGGAAGACCGTCCGGAGATCACCACCCGGGCGCCATCCCGGATGAGCCTCCTGGCCGTGGCCAGCCCCAGCCCCGAGGTACCTCCGGTGACCACGGCGACGCTTCCTGCAATGTCCACTCTTCCCCCATTCCTTCCTGGAATACGGATCACGAAATTTTTCCGCGTTGTACGAACCGGCTACGCCCGATGCTAATGAAAAACATCTGAGGCTGTGTTCACGACTGATTGCACAGCGCTTCCTCATCAATTCCCGTTGGCATGTCGCGATTCCCTGAAAGGAACCCTGATCGATGTTCTGCCGCACCCAGGAGCCGGGGTTGTGGACCACCGGCCCCGACGACGGATATCCACTCGTCCTCGTCCACGGGATCCGTCTGTCGGCCCACATGTGGGGCCCTGTCGCGGCACGCCTCCCCAGGACCTACCGGATCACTGCCTGTGACCTGCCGGGCCACGGCGCCCTGGACGACCGCCGGTTCACCCTCGATGGCGCGGTCGAGCAGGTCGCCGTGGCCGCCGCGGAGGCAACCGCTGCCACTGGACGTAAACCCGTCGTCGTGGGCACATCGCTCGGCGGAGTCGCCGCTCTCGCCTACGGCGCACACTGGCATGACGCTGCCGCCGGCCTGTTCGTGCACGGCGCCACCCTGAGAACCAACGGGCCGCTGCTGACCCTGCACAGAACGGCGGCCCTGATGCAGCGCCGGCTGGGCGTGCGAGGGGCGCACTGGCTCAGCGCGCAAGTGATGCGCCGGGCGCTGCCCGCCGAGAGCTACCGGGCGGTCATGGCGGGCGGCCTGTCCCCGCACGGGTTCACCGAGGCCATCGACGTGCTCCGCCGCCAGGACATGCTGTCGGTCGCCGCTCGTGTCACCACACCTGTGGTATTCGCCAACGGGCTTGACGACCCACTCCTCCGACTTCAGGAGCGGCAGTTCCTGGACCGCGTCCGCAGCGCGGGCACACCAGCCCTGCTGGTCCATGTCCCGGGCCCGCACTTGCTGCCTCTCACCGACCCCGGAACGTATGGCCAAGTCCTCGAACGCGCCTACGCGGAGCTCATGGCGATGGCGGGCGACGTCGCCTGAGAACGGCTGCGCATCAGAAGCCGCCCCCTACACCGGCAATGCACACTGCGACGGCGGCGATGTCCTCTGCAGCGGCCGCCGGATTCCGCGAGGGCGCGACGATGTGGCTGATGGTCATCCGGACGACGGTGTCGGCCAGCAACCGACGCCGCTCCGGGTCCACCTGCTGCCACGCTTCCTCCACGTAGGCTGCGATCAGGGAATACGCGCTGTCGAATACGGCTTCGGAGGCGCGTGGTGAGGTGGGTGAGCAACGCACGGTCCGCGCCGGGGCTGCCGGCGAGCAGGGAGCTCAGCAGCGGGTGCTCGGCGGCCAGCCGCAGGGCGAAGCCGACACCTGCGGCTGCACCCCTCCCCAAGTCATCTGGATGCCTGCGCAGTTCGTCGACGATCCCGTTCATGAACAACTCTGCCTCACGCGCGACGAGTTCCTCGCCCATCGCCTCAAGAGACGGGAAATGCTCATGGATCACGGCCCAGCTGACGCCCGCGGCCCGGGCGATGTGCGTGATGCGGAGCTTGGCTCAGCCCTCCCTTGTCGCCAGGTCGTAGGCAGCGTCGAGCAGTCGGTTCCGCAGTGGCGTACGGATGGTCCCGGATAAGTGCATGAAAGCCTCGGTACAGGAGTACGGAAGAACAAGAGGAACTGACCACTCGGGGGCAGCCCCGCTCAGCCTTCGCAAGCCTGCTTCAGCCGGTTGAGCGTGGCACGCATTCCTGCCCGGTTGACCCGCGCCCGGTCGACGGGCCGGGTGGCGGTGAAGACCAGCCCCAGCAGTTCGGTGAGCCGAGCGCCGCTCCCGGTCCGCAGGTCCTGCCAGTACTCGGTGACGGTTGTGCCACCGTCCGGTGCGGGCTTGAAGCGGTAACCCCAGTGGGCCACCGGCAGGCCGAAGATGCTTACCCGAAAGGCAAATTCCTGCCCCGGCTCACAGCGGGTGACCCGACAGACCGTGAACCAGAGGGCGGGCCCACGCCGGTTGAATCCGATGAACGAGGAGCCCTCACGCACCGGCCCCCTGCGGGCCCAGACGGTCCGGCACTCCGGACTCCATTCGCCCATCCTGCGCACGTCGCTCACCGCGCGAAACACTGTGTCGGGACGGGAGCCAATCACGATGCTTTCCTCGACGGACCACTGTCGGATCACAAGAACCTCCATACGGCGCGACTCAACTCCGGCGGTCAACGCACGCGCATCCGGGCAACTGCCCCAGCTTGACGGTGCATCAGCCGCTCCCTAGCTTAGGTCGAGACGGACCGTTCCGACATGGCGACCGATCAACACTGCCTTCCGGGTTCCGACTTCTTCCTCGGGAACGCTTCGACGGCCGGCTCCGGCCCTCCCCCGGCTTCTTACTCCCCGGCCCGCGAGCGAGAACCACAGGCCCTGATGTGCGTTTTCGACGCGTCTCACCCATCCCACCAGAACAGGAGTCACGCGATGCTGAGCTACGGCGCGTACACAGCCGGCCGGGACCGCCCCGGCACCAACTGGGTGTACACAGTGCGATCCTCCGCACTGTTGCGTGACTTCTTCGGATCGCTGGCGCTCAAGCGCGGCCTGGAGAACGGCCGGATCTCCCCCTCCAATGCCCCCGAGCAGGTGGTGGGGCGAGTCGCGGTCGCTGATGAACATGACGTCGAGGCAGCACTGGTCGCCGGAGCGGCGGCAGCCCGGCAGTGGCGAAGGGAGCCACTGAAGACCCGGATGCGGATGGTCGAGGAGTTCCGCGCGCTGGTTCTCGAGAAATATGAGGACATCGTCGACCTGATGGTCGCCGAGGGACATCCCAGAGCACTCGCCCGCTGGGAGATGACGGGGTTGTTGGCCAACACCAGCCCTGATACCCGTACTTGGCTTGCCGAACAGATGGAATCCACCCGCATCGTGGGCCCTCGGAGGATGATCATCCGCCGGGTTGCGGATGGTGTTGTCTGCCTCAATCCGCCGCAGAACGCCACGGTTGCCAATTCGATGCTCGGTGTCTGGGCCCTGGCAGCGGGAAACGCGCTGGTGGTCCGGGCTCCTGTCAGCGCACCGCTCGGCGTGTTGCACGCCATGCACGAGCTGGTGGTGCCCGCCCTGGAGCAGGTCGGCGCACCGGCGGGCATTCTCAACATCGTTTGCTCGGACGCTCAGAAGACGCTCGACCATTGGCTGGCCAGCCCGCTGGTCGACGACATCATGTACTTCGGCGGCAGCGACAAGGGCATCGCCTTCGGCGCCGAGTGTGTGGCACGCGGCAAGAAGCCGGTGCTGGAACTGGCCGGAAATGACACGGTCGTAGTGTGGCATGACGCCGACCTCGACCATGCGGCCGAGGCACTCGCGGAGTCCTTTCACGGCTCCGGGCAGGTCTGTATGGCGCCCAACCGGGCAGTCGTTCACCCCCGGATCGCCGACCAGCTGCTGGAGCGGTTGCGCGTCCTTGCCTCGGAGACCCGGCCCGGATACCCGGAAGACCCCGGCGTGCTGCTCTCCCCAGTACTCCGGCCAGAATCCTATTTCACCGTTCTCGAACAGGCCTTGTCTGGGGGCGCCGAGCTCGTCTGCGGCGGTCGCCGCATCGACGTGGACGGCTGCGTCGACGACATCGGGTTGTTCCTCGAACCCACCGTGCTCCGAGTGGACGGTCTCAAAGAGGCCATCGGCCTTGATGCCGTCCAGAACGAGACGTTCTTTCCGCTGCTGCCGGTCGTGGTCCTCGAAGAAGCACCCGACGACGAACTGCTCGGGTCTGTCATCGACTTCGTCGAGAAGAACGCCTACGGCCTGCGCAACTCGCTGTGGACGCGGGATGAATCAGTGGTGGATCGGTTTGTCACCGAGGTCGGCAACGCCGGTCTACTCAAAGTCAATGACTCGCATATCGGGTTCCTATCGCTGCTGCCTTCCCATGGCGGCGACGGCCTGACCGGAGGACCTGGTGGTGAGGCGAACTACCCCGCCCTGCGCACATCCCGTCTCCAGGGCGTGAGCATCGCCGACGGCATCCAACCGCGCGAGGCGGCCCTGGAAGCCCTGACGGAGGTAGAGACGACGCAATGACGCATTCCATGCGGCTCGCCCGCGAAGCTTGCGAGATGTTCCTGCCCGGCCTGGCCGACTCGTTGGCCCCGGTCCCATTGGAAACCCTGGAATCTCGGGAGAGTCCCGGTCTGGACACTTTCCGTCGCGCTGGGGGTCCCGGCCTGCTGGTGCCCACCGAGTACGGCGGTGGCGGCGCCAGCGCATTGGAAGCAGTGCGGGTGACCCGGGCCCTTGGCACGCTGTCGCCCTCGCTCGCCGTGGCTGCGACAATGCACAACTTCTCTGTGGCCAGTCTGGTCGCCCTCGCCGGCTCCGCCGAGGCATCCGGCCTGGAATGGCTGGTGATCGAGGGCATCGCCCGGGACTGTCTGCTGGTGGCCTCCGGATTCTCCGAGGGACGCGCTGGACGGGGAATCCTCAGCGCCACAATGAACGCTCGCCCCGTCGACGACGGCTACCGGGTGACCGGATCGAAGAAGCCGTGCAGCCTCGCTCGCTCAATGGATGTGCTCTCCGCCAGCGTCGCGATCCCACTGCCGGACGGCGGCACCGAGCTGGGTGTCGCACTGATCCCGGCCGCGTCGCCCGGCATCACCCGGCATCCATTCTGGGCCAGCCCCTACCTGGCGGGAGCAGAGAGCGACGAAGTCCGGCTGGACGACGTCGAGGTCCCGGCCGAGGCCATGCTCAAGCCCAAGGTGACTCTGGGGGGCGGCCTCGACATGCTCCAAACCGTCGCCTTCGTGTGGTTCGAGGTGTTGGTCACCTCGGCATACACCGGGGCTGTGGCCCGGCTGGCCGAGCAGGCGCTCTCCGCCGCACGCGGCAGTGTCACCGACCGCGCGGCGCTGGCCGCCGGGCTAGAGGCCGCCGTCGCCCTGGTCGAGAACCAGGCCAGGGCCGTCGAGACCGGCGAAATCGGGGACGACGAACTCGCCGCCGTGCTCACCGCGCGATTCGCCGCCCAGGACCTGCTGATACAGGCTGCCAACCAGGCCGCCGAACTGCTCGGCGGCATGGCGTACATCGCGTCGTCCGAGGTCGGCTATCTGCTCGCGGTAAGCCGTGCCCTGGCCTTCCACCCGCCCTCCCGGTCGAGCAGTGTCCAGGCGCTCCTTGACCATCAAGCCGGGCAGCCCCTCCGGTTGTCCTGACCCGGCCCACCACCCCACGTCGATCGGGCATGCATCACGCCCCCGCCCCCACCTGCCGTGCTCCGCGCGCAGCATCCCGTTCGCCAGAAAGGACCGCTCGGCAGTGACCAAGGCCCTGGACACGGAAGGCTTGTCCCACCCGAACCATGAAAGCCCGGCCGACATCGCCGCCCTCTACCGCGCACACCTCAGCCGGGGCCGCGCCAAGATCGGAGAGATGTTCGGCGGCCAGATCGAGGCGTCATCCGCCGGTGCCGTGGTCCGGACGTCGGACGGCCGCGAGTACCTCAACTGCGGCGGCTACGGGGTATTCCTGGCCGGGGCCTGCCACCCCCGAGTGGTTGCCGCCGTCGAACAGCAGATCCGTACCCATCCCCTCTCGACCCGGCTGCTGCTCGACCCGTCGGCCGCGTACGCTGCCGCTGCGCTCACTCGTGTCGCGCCGGTCGGCCTGGAACGAGTGCACTTCACCGGATCCGGCGCCGAGGCCGTAGAGACGGCATTGAAGATGGCCCGCAGTCTGGGACACCGGCGACTGGTATCCATGGCCAACGGATTCCATGGCAAGACCCTCGGCGCCCTCTCCGTCACCGGCAAATCTCTTTACCAGGACCCGTTCCGACCGCTGCTACCCGGCACCGCCCACGTGCCGTTCGGTGACGTTGCGGCACTGGAGGCGGAGCTGGGCGACGACGCCTCCGACGCGTGTGTGATCGTCGAGCCGGTGCAGGGCGAGGCCGGCGTGGTCATTCCCCCGGACGGTTACCTCAAACGGGTCGAGGAACTGTGCCGACGCACCGGCGCCTTCCTCATCGTGGACGAGGTGATGACCGGCCTCGGCCGACTCGGCACCTGGTGGGGCACCGACCGCGAGCGGGTCGTGCCCGACGTCCTGCTCGTCGGCAAAGCACTGAGCGGCGGTGTGATCCCGGTGGCCGCAGCTGTCGCCTCACCCGCGGCGTTCGCTGCGTTCGACCGCGACCCTTTTCTGCACACCTCGACGTTCTCCGCCGCCCCTGTCGCCATGGCCGCCGCCCTCGCCGCCATCGAGCTGATCGAGGAGGAGGACCTGGTCGGCACCGCCAACCGGCTCGGCAGCCGACTCCTCGACCTACTGACTCGTGTGCTCCACACGCACTGCCCGCACCTGGTCGCCGACGTGCGGGGCCGCGGCCTGCTGATCGCGGTGGAGTTCCACGATGCCGGACTTCTCGGGGAGTTCATCCTCGACCTGCTCGACCACGGAGTGGTGGTCAATCACTCTCTCAATGCGCACGCCGTGGCCCGTTTCACCCCTCCCGCCGTTCTTGGCGAGAGCGACATCGAACGCCTGGAGACGGCTGTCACGGGGGCCGCCCGTGCGCTCTCCGACCGGTTCCCCCACGCGGTACCGGCACAGTCCACACCGACCGACAAGTGAAGGTACACATCCATGAGATCAGTGGAGCTGGAGGCACGCTTCCCGGGCGTTACCCAGGACGACGCCTACGCCCGGATCGGGGACTTCGCCCGGTACTCTTCCCTCGTCGCAGCCGTTCGGCGGGTGACCGTCCATCCGGCCGCCCAGCCCGGGCAGTTGCACAGCGACTGGGAGGTGGACTTCCGTAACGGCGTACTCAGCTGGTCCGAGGCGGACCACTTCGATGACGAACGGCGGTTGATCTCCTTCGCACAAACCACCGGTGACTTCGAGACTTTCACCGGCCAGTGGGGCGTCCGAACGGACGGTGACGGGTGCGCGGTCCGCTTCGGCGCGAAATTCGACTTCGGACTACCGAGCCTCGCCGGCATCATCGACCCTGTGGCCGAACGAGTACTGCGGGAGACCATCCTGGGCATCCTGGACGGGCTGCTGGGCACCGGACCGGTTTCGACCGACGGCATCCGAGTGGGTACCTGATGGACCACGCCAATCGTTTTGAGAGCCCGACCACCTACCGACTGATACGCGCCGAGTACCTCGTCGCCCTGGTGTGCTGCGCCGGGCTGATGATTCTGCACTGGAACGAGGTGCGCTGGCTGCCGGCCGTCGCCCTGTTCGCGTACATCGACCTGATCGGGTACATCCCTGGTGCGCTGGCCCATCACCGCGCCCAGGGCGGACGGATCCCACGGCTGTACTACGTGCTGTACAACACCATGCACAGCTGGCTCACAGCGGGACTGGTCGCCGCGCTCTGGGCCTGGCTGGTCGAACCGGAGTGGGCGTTGCTCGCCATCCCCCTCCATCTCTGCGGGGACCGCGGACTGCTCGGCAACTTCCTGAAACCCTTCAACGTACCGTTCGAACCGGCCCCCCTCCCCGCCTTCGTCCGCTTCTCCCAGCAGCTTGCCACCGAGACGACCGGGGCCGGTCAACGGCCCGGCACCGGCATGCCTGACCGGCCGAAGGAGCGGTTGTGAACACCACGGCCGTGCACCGTGCCGCCGTCGCTGAACGCCTGCGCGCCTACGCTGACCACCCGAGCGGATTCCTTGCGATGAACTCCGGCACTGCGCACTTCCACGGCGTGCACGTGCCGGGCCTGATCGCGTACATCCAGCGCGGCCGACACATCGTCCAGTTCGGCGGCCCATTCGCACCGATCCGGAACAAGGCGACGCTGATCACGGAGTTCCGCTCCCACCTCACGGGGAGGCTGACCATTGCCCAACTGCGCGCCGTTGACGTCCCCCTCTATGCCGAACTCGGCTACGTGGTCAATCAGATCGGCAGCTCGTACAGCATCGACCTGTCCCACTTCACCACTCGCGGCCCCGCACTGGCCAAAGTCCGCCAGAACACCTCGCGGGCACGGCGCGACGGAGTGACCGTCGACGAGCTGGCCGACAGCGCCGCGTACGACGAGGAGTTGACCACCATCGACACCGCCTGGCTGCGTGCCAAGGGGCGGTACGTCAAGAAGCTTGATTTCCTGATCGGGGAACGAGGTGGCCCCGGCGCCCCGCTGCGGCGCACTTTTGCCGCACGACGCCAGGGTCAGATCATCGGCTACGTCACCTATTCCCCGGCATACGGCACCCGGCCCGGCTGGCTGTACGACCTCACCCGGCGGGTGCCCAACTGCCCGGTCGGCACCATCGAACTGATCAACCTCACCGCACTCACGCGCTTCCGCTCCGAGGGTGCGGCCTGGCTCCACCTGGGCCTCACCCCATTCGCCGGACTGGCGCCCGAGCACGACCCGACCTGCGCCAGCCGCGCCCTGGCCCGCGTCGTCCGCCTGCTGGCAGAGCACGGCCGCATGATCTACCCGGCCCGCAGCCAGGAGGCATTCAAGCTCAAGTGGAGCCCGCACGTGATCGAACCCGAGTACGCCGCCTTCGAGGGCGGCGTCTCCCTTGGAGCGGTCTGGAACCTGCTCCGCGCCACCAAAGCCCTCTGACCGGCACACTCGTGCCGTCCATCTCCCTCTCCCTACAGACGGAGTCGACATGACCATCACCCCAGCACTGCCCGCCCTCCCCCCGGAGGTCGACCTGCGGTCGGCCCCCGGCGTACTCGAAGGTGCCCGCGAACTCGACCTGACACCGGAACACTGCAACCTGACCTACTGGTTCGAGAATGTTGCAGGCGGCATGCTGCGCCAACTGCGGGACGGTACGATCCCCGACCCCGGGCCGACCGGTGCCATGCTGCGCCCCGGACCACTGCGGGACGCCCTGGTGACGGAGTTCTCCTTCCGACACCTCGCCGAAACCAAGGCGACCCGGGCACTGACCCAGCTCGTCTTCCACGCCCCTGACAACAGCTGCCTCGAGTTCTTCTCCACCCAACTGATCGACGAGGCCCGGCATGCCCGCGCCTTCCGTGACCACCTACTGCGACTGGGCGTGCCAGCCAACGAGCTGGCAGCCACAGTGGAACGGGCAGCCGCGGCCGACCGCGCTGCGGTGCTCGACCCGCTGGAGGACTTCGGCCTCGCCGTGCTCCGCGACAACGGCGACTTCTACGGTGGTGTGCTGGTGCTGACCGTACTGGTGGAGGGGGTGCTGGCCCCCGCCGCCGAGCTGAGCGAGCGCAAGTGGCAGCGCTTCGACCCAGCCGCGGCGCTGATCGAACGGGTCGCGAATGTGGACGAGATCCGTCACCTCACCGTGGGCAGCACGGTTATCCGCCGCCATGTGACCAACCACCCGGACGAGAGGGACCGCTTGCTTGACGTGATTGGCCGGGGGCGCGAGTTGTGGCAGGAACTACCCATGCAAGAGATGCTGCTCAAGCGCGAGATGCTCTTTCAGGAGGGCTTGTCGGAACATAGCGCACTCGCGGAAGGGTACGAGGTTTGGTCGGGCAGGCTACTGCTGGACAGCACGCCCGAAGAGCGGCTGACCGTCGCCGAGAGCTGGTCGCAGGAGACCCAGCAAGCCAGGATGGCCCACATGCTGCTGGGTGAGAACGCACAATGACGATGGCCACGCTCGCCGTCCCTGTGCCGGACCGGTCCGCCGTGCTGACCACCCGCGTCGCCCTCCCCGACGGAGAGCCGTCGGGAGTGGTGGTGATGTGGCCCGCCCTCGGGGTGAAGGCGGACTACTACGAAACGTTCTGCACGGAATTGACCCATACCGGCTTCGCCGTAGTTTGCACAGATCTGCGGGGGCAGGGCGCGAGCAGCCCCCGGATCGACCGGTCGTCCCGTCACGGATACCACGAACTGGCCACGCGCGACTGGCCGGCTGTTCTGGCGGCGGTGCGTGAAGAGTTCGGCGGGATTCCGTGCTTCACACTGGGGCACAGCCTCGGTGGCCAGGTCTCGTTGCTGCACGCGGCGTTCGCCCCGGCCACCATCGATGGGGTGGTACTGGTGGCCGCGGGCTCAGTAGACTACCGGGCGTTCCCCGGTCTCCATGGACCGAAGGTGTTCGCGAGCACGCACGTTACGGCGGCGGTAAGTACCGTTTTCGGGTACTGGCCGGGTGATGTGCTGGGCTTTGCCGGACGCCAGTCGGGCGTACTCATGCGGGATTGGGCGAGGATCTGCCGCACCGGACGGTTCGAACCGTCCGGTGCGGACGTCGATTACGAGATGTTACTCGCCAAGCTGAACCTGCCGGTATTGGCGGTGTCGGTGGAAGGTGACGACATGGCACCGGCGACAGCCGTCGACCGGCTCTGCGCCAAGGTTCCCTCCACGGAACTGACACGGCACCACCACGAAGCCCATGCCGACCTCCGGCTTGACCACTTCCGCTGGGTCCGGCACTCCGGCCCAATCGCGAACCGCATCCGCGCCTGGGCGGATGCCTACGGCGGGTAGGTCCACGCAACGAAACGGCTGAATGAACCGCTTGACGTCGGGCTTGCGCAACGCAGTCAAGTGGTTCATTGCGTTCCACCAGGGGCCACACCCCTTTACAGGCCACGAAGCAACGCCTACAAGGAGCCGCTCCTTCAGACGTCCGGGGCATAGAGCCCGAGTTGGAGCAATCCCTCAGGGTGGGATGAAAGAGCCCGGCAGGCGCCCCCTACATCGAGACCGTCCGCTGAGATGCCCCTTCGCTCGCCGGGTCCATCGCCCCATGCCCGCCGTCCGCCGCCAGCGTCGCCTCGTCGAACGGCAGCCGCCCGGCCAGCACTTCGTCCATCCGCGCCGCGTCGACCTCCTTCGTCCAGGTGCCGATCAGCACCGTCGCCACCGCGTTCCCCGCGAAGTTGGTCATCGCCCGCGCCTCACTCATGAAGCGGTCGATGCCGACGATCAGCCCGACGCCGTCGACGAGTTCGGGCCGGTGGGACTGGAGGCCCCCGGCCAGCGTCGCCAGCCCGGCCCCCGTGACCCCCGCCGCGCCCTTCGACGCGACGATCATGAACAGCAGCAACGACACCTGCTGCCCCAGTGCCAGCGGCTTCCCCAGCGCCTCCGCGATGAAGATCGACGACATGGTCAGGTAGATGGCCGTGCCGTCCAGGTTGAACGAGTAGCCCGTGGGCACCGTGATGCCGACGACCGGGCGGCTGACGCCCAGGTGTTCCATCTTCGCGATGAGCCGCGGCAGCGCGGACTCCGACGACGACGTCGACAGGATCAGCAGGAACTCCCGTCCCAGATACTTCAGCAGCGCGAAGATGCTCACCCCGGCCACCAGCCGCAGCAGCCCGCCCAGCACCACCACCACGAACAGCAGACAGGTCACATAGAAGCCGACCATGATGACGGCCAGCGACTTCAGCGCGTCGACACCCGTCGCCCCGACCAGCGCCGCGATGGCGCCGAACGCGCCCACCGGCGCCACCCACATGATCATGGCCAGGATGCGGAAGACCAGCTTCTGGAGGTGCCCGATGCCGCGCAGCACCGGCTCGCCCGCCGGGCCCATCGCCTGCAGGGCGAAGCCCGCGAGGAGGGCGACCAGCAGGGTCTGCAGCACCTGCCCGCCGGTGAAGGCGGAGACCAGCGTCGTCGGGGACGATGCCGAGCAGGAACGCGGTCGTCGACTCGTGCGCCCCCGCGGCCTGCTTCTCGCCCGCGTGCCGCGCGGCCTCGGTCAGGTGCAGGCCGCTGCCCGGCTCCAGGACGTTGCCGACCAGCAGGCCGATGGCCAGCGCGACGGTGGACATCAGCAGGAACCAGCCCAGCGCGAGCCCGCCCACCGCGCCGACCTTGGTGGCCTTCCGCACGGAGCCGATGCCGAGCACGATCGTGCAGAAGATGACCGGCGAGATCATCATCTTGATCAGATTCACGAAGCCGGTGCCCAGCGGCTTGAGCTCGACGGCCACCCCCGGCGCCAGGAATCCGACCGCGATGCCCACGAGCACCGCGGCGATCACCGCGAGGTAGAGGTAGTGGGTCCGGTCCTTCCGGACGGGCGGTGAAACGGGCGGGGACGACAACGGCACGGCCATGGGGGGGCTCCTCGGTCACGGCTCCTCGGTCACGAACGACCCCGCCCGCCGGCGGCCCGCTCTCCCGACGAGCCGGGCCCCGACGCAGGGGGTCCCGGAGACTATGCACGCCCCTGTGACCGCGGTCACCCTTGCGTGCATTACGTTCACGGAACGGGCCCGGGGCACACTGGCGCCCATGCGCCCACCCCGCCTCCCCCGCACCCGCCCCCGCAGTCTGGCCGGTCAGCTCTTCGCCGTGCAGATCGTGCTGGTGGCCGCCGTCGTGGCCGGGTGCGCGGCGTTCGCCTACCTCTCGGACCGGAGCGAGGCCGAGCGGGCGGCCCGCCGCGAGGTGACCGCGGCCGCGACCGCCGTGGCCGCCTCCCCCGCGGTCCGCTCGGCGGTCCACGGCCCGGACCCGGCGCGCGAGCTCCAGCCGTACGCCGAGCGCGTCCGGCACGACACCGCCGTCGACTTCGTCACGATCATGAGCCCGCGCGGCATCCGCTGGACGCACCCGGACCCGGCCCGGATCGGCGAGAACTTCCTCGGCCACACCGGACCGGCCCTCCAGGGGCGGGTCTTCTCGGAGACCTACACCGGCACGCTCGGCCCGTCCGTCCGCGCCGTCGCCCCCGTCCGGGAGCCGGACGGACGGGTCACCGCGCTGGTCAGCGCGGGCATCACGGTGGACACCATCAGCGCGCAGATCCGCCGGCAGGTCGCCCAGCTGATCGGCGTCGCGCTGGCCGTCCTCGCCGTCGGCGGCGCGGGGACGTACCTCCTCAACGCGCGGCTGCGCCGGCACACCCACGGGATGAACGCGGGGGAGCTGGCGCGGATGCACGACTACCACCAGGCCGCCCTGCACGCGGTGCGCGAGGGGCTGTTGATGCTGGACGGGCAGCGGCGGGTGGCGCTCGTCAACGACGGCGGCCGCGAACTGCTGGGCCTGCGCGGCCCGGACGTCATCGGCCGGCCCGTCGAGGGGCTGGGCCTGCCCGAGTCGCTGACCCGGGCCCTGCTGTCCCCCGAACGCCGGGTGGACGAGGTGCATCTGACCGCCGAGCGGACCCTGGTCGTCAACACCTCG
Organism: Streptomyces thioluteus; assembly: GCF_039535865.1. Classification (NCBI taxonomy): domain Bacteria; kingdom Bacillati; phylum Actinomycetota; class Actinomycetes; order Kitasatosporales; family Streptomycetaceae; genus Streptomyces; species Streptomyces thioluteus. Next base: position 3,336 of record NZ_BAAAXZ010000001.1, on the reverse strand, counting down.
CCCGTCTCCGGCGGGGTAGCGGCGCGGCACCGTGATCACCCTTCGCGACACACACCGAACTCACCGCGCTCTCCGGCGAACTGGACTCCGTACGCGGCTTCGCGGAGGCCCTGCGCTCACAGGCGCACGAGGCCGCCAACCGGCTGCACACCGTCGTCTCCCTGATCGAACTCGGCCGCACCGACGAGGCCGTCGGCTTCGCCACGGCCGAACTGGAACTCGCCCAGGCCCTCACCGACGAGGTCGTGGCCGCCGTCGCCGAGCCCGTCCTCGCCGCGCTGCTGCTCGGCAAGGCCGCGCACGCCGACGAGCGCGGCGTCGAGCTGCTGTTGACCGCGGACACCCACCTCGACGACGGCCTGCTGCCCCGGCCCTGCCCACCCGCGACCTGGTCACCGTGCTCGGCAACCTCATCGACAACGCCGTGGACGCGGCGGGCCCGCGGCCGGACGACCACCGTTCCGCCGGGGCGGCCCGGGTCACCGTGACCGTCCGCCCGGACGGCGACGACCTGCTGCTGCGCGTCGGCGACTCGGGGCCGGGGCTCGCCCCCGAGGACGTGGACGAGGCCTTCCGGCGCGGCTGGTCCACGAAGGGCGCGCCGGGCGCCGAGGGGGGCGCGGACGGCGGGTCGCCCGGCACCGCCCCGCACGGGCGCGGCCTCGGCCTGGCCCTGGTCCGGCAGGCGGCCGTACGCAACGGCGGCACGGTCACCGTCGGGCAATCACCCCTCGGTGGAGCCGAGTTCACCGTACGCCTCCCCCTGCGGGGAGGCAGCTCGTGGACCGCTTCCCCGATCCGGGTCCTCGTCGTCGAGGACGACCCCGTGGCCGCCGACGCGCACGCCCTCTACGTCGGCCGGGTGCCGGGCTTCACCACCGCGGGCGTGGCCCACTCGGTGGGCGACGCCACGAAGTTCCTCGCCCGCTCCCCCCGTCGAGCTCCTCCTGCTCGACTTCTACCTCCCCGACGGCCACGGCCTGCGCCTGCTGCGCTCCCTGCGGTCCGCCGGGCACACCGCCGACGTCATCGCCGTGACCTCGGCACGCGACCTGGCCGTCGTCCGCGAGGGCGTCTCGCTCGGCGTCGTCCAGTACGTCCTGAAGCCCTTCACGTTCACCACGCTGCGCGACCGGCTCGTGCGCTACGCCGAGTTCCGCGCCGTGGCGGGCGAGGCCGGCGGCCAGGACGAGGTGGACCGGGCCCTCTCGGCCCTGCGCGCCCCGCACCCCGCCGCCCTCCCCAAGGGCCTGAGCACCGACACCCTCGCCGCGATCACCGACACCCTCCGGGCGGCGGGCCCCGACGGCATCGCCGCCGGCCCGGCCGGCACCGCCGTGGGGCATCTCCCGCATCACGGCGCGGCGTTACCTGGAACACCTGGTGGCCGCGGGGCGGGCGGCGCGGGCGCCGCAGTACGGACAGGTGGGCCGGCCGGAGCTGCGGTACCGCTGGCTCGGCGGAGTTCGCCGGGAGGGTGCCCGGGGAACGTAACGGGGTGCCCCCGAGGCCCGGACCGTTGGAGGTCGTCGTGCGCCCCTGGTTCCGTACCGCCTTGGCCGTCGCCCTCGTCGCCGCACCGCTCGCCGGCTGCGGGGACCCGGGCGGCGACCCGGACACCGTCAAGGTCGTCTATCAGCGCAGCACCGACAACAAGTACCGCCTCATGGACGACTATCTGGCGGTCGTCAAGAAGCAGTTCGAACGCGAGCACCCGGGCAAGCGGCTCCGGCTGATCCCCGTCCAGGCGGCCGAGAACGACTATGCCACCAAGGTGCAGCAGATGATGCGTTCGCCGAGGACGGCGCCCGATCTCGTGCGGGAGGACTCGGCGGTCCTCGACTCCGACGTCACCAGCGGCTATCTGAGACCGCTGGACGACAAGCTGGCCGCCTGGCCGGACCGGCCCCGCTACCTGCCGGCCGCCCGGGAACTGGCACGGGCCGAGGACGGACGGACGTACGGCGTTCCGGACGGCACCGACACCCGGGGGCTCTGGTTCAACAAGGAGTTGTTCGCCCGGGCCGGGCTGCCCGCCGACTGGCGGCCGCGCACCTGGCAGGACGTCCTCGACGCCGCCCGCACCCTCAAGCGCCGCCTCCCCGGCGTGATCCCCTTCCACCTCTACACGGGCAAGGGGCCGGGCGAGGCGACATCGATGCAGGGCTTCGAAATGCTGCTGTACGGGACCGGGAAGGACCCGCTCTACGACCCGGGCCGCAAGAAGTGGCTGACGGGGAGCCGCGGTTTCCGTGACGCGCTCGGCTTCGTCCGCACCGTCTACGCCGAGAAGCTCGGGCCCGACCCCTCCGAGGCGCTCGATCCCAACGTGAGTACGCGCGTCAGCACCGACTGGCTGCCCTCGGGGCGGCTCGCCATCGCCCTCGACGGCAACTGGCTCCCCAAGGTCTGGGGGCGGAACGGCGCGCGCCCGTGGCCCGGTTGGGACCGGGTGATGGGCCGGGCGGCCTTCCCCACGCGGGACGGCGCCGCCCCCGGCCGGGTCAGTCTCTCCGGCGGCTGGACCTGGGCGATCAGCGCCCGCTCCCGCAAGGCCGACCTGGCCTGGCAGGTGATCGAGACCCTCCAGTCGCGGCGGAACGCGCTGGACTGGACGGTGCGCGACGGCCAGATCGCGGTCCGGGACGACGTCGCGGCGGACGCCGCGTACCGCTCGTACGTCCCCGGCATCGACTTCTTCACCGCCCTGGTGCCGTACACGCACCACCGCCCCGCGCTCCCCGTCTACCCCCAGGTCTCCGGGGCGATCCAGGAGGCGACGGAGGCGGTCGCCACCGGGGACGCGTCCGTGGCCGGGGCGGCCCGGGACTACGACGAGGCGCTGCGCTCCTTCGCGGACACGGCGGGAGAGCGCTCATGACCCGGCGCCGCCCGGCTCTCCTCCGCTGGCTCCCCCTGACCCCGGCGACGCTCCTGATGCTGCTCTTCCTCGCCGGCCCGATCGTGTGGTGCGTGCTCCTCGCCTTCACCGACACCCGGCTGACCGGGCAGTCGTCGGCGTCCTGGGTGGGCCTCGCCAACTTCCGGCACGCGTTCGCCGACGCGAACTTCCGCAACGCGGTGGTGCTCACGGTCGTCTTCACCGTCGCGTCGTCGATCGTCGGCCAGAACGTCCTCGGCTTCGCGCTGGCCGCGCTGATGCGACAGGCGTCGCGACCGGTGCGCACCCTGACCGGGACGGTCGTCGTCGCGGCCTGGGTCCTCCCCGAAATCGTCGCGGGCTTCCTCCTCTACACCTTCTTCCACCGCCGCGGCACGCTGAACGCGATCCTGGAACACCTCCATCTGCCCGTGCAGAACTGGCTGTTCACCCTC